>CAYWTT010000109.1:6973-9387 GCA_964461245.1 uncultured Prolixibacteraceae bacterium
GTAACGACAATTGTGACTGGTCATTTACCTACACTTTCAAAATTGAAGACGATTGTGGCAATTCTGTAAGCTGCGATGTGGTTCGCAGTGGAAGTGACCAAACTGCACCCAATCTTGTTGATGCAGCGGTTACCTGCAGCAGTCTGGATATTTCAGATGTTAATGAATGCCTGTCAGCTGCAGAATCATGGGATGCCACAGAGCTTGAAGATGATGTGGCAGGTTTATATGTGGATAATTGCGGTGATCCTGTGACTGCTACCTTGACTGGTACTACCCCGGGATCGGGTAACGACAATTGTGACTGGTCATTTACCTACACTTTCAAAATTGAAGACGATTGCGGCAATTCTGTAAGCTGCGATGTGGTTCGCAGTGGAGGTGACGAGACACCACCTACTGTTATTACACAAAATATTGACATAGATCTGGAATCAGGTGGAACCAAAACCATTGCTGATAATGCTGTTGACAATGGTTCTAATGACAACTGCGGAGAAGAGGTAACCTTTAGTCTGAGCAAAACGCTGTTTACCTGCGATGATATTGGTCCCAATACAGTTACGTTGACCGTAACGGATGAATGCGGTAATTCTGCCACTGGTACAGCTACTGTGACCGTGTATGTTCCCACTAAGACTGTGGCCAAGGTGAGTGCTGAATCCACTCGGTATTTGGACCAGATTACCCTTTATGCAGAAATTGAATCCAATTGCCACACCACTGACTTCGCAGGTACCGTCCAGTTCTACCTTGACGGCACGGCAGTGGGTGATCCTGTAAATGCATGGCCTATACCTTACGGAGAAGAAGGTTATCCGGCCAAATTACGGGCAACCTATATCCACACCGTGACTCAACTTCCAAAAGCTGATTATGAAACGGATGACTGGAAAGTTACAGCTGAATTTACTCCTTCAACACCCTACTACAAGGAAAGTGAAGGGACCACCTCCCTGCTTATTTATCCGAGAGAAGCTAAACCCTATGATGCGAATCTGGGATTTTATACAGGTGAAATTGTAGGATGGATCACCAGCTCCACCTCCAATACAGCTACCCTTACCCTGGCCGCCACCCTGATGGATAAAAGCACCCCAACAGGAGATGTGCGAGGAGCAAAAGTTACATTTGGTTTTATCAAGACAGGAGCTGACGGTCCGTACTTTGATCCTATCCCAAGTGCAGCAAACCTTCCTGTGGGCTTGATTGACCAGCTGAATAGCACGATCGGTTTTGCCAGTGCGGATGTGCAGATCAATATTGCCAAATCTTCCACATCTGAGAATTTTGATATTGCGGTTAAGATTTCGGGGGGATACTATAATGATCCTTTCATTGACGGTACTGCTCAAATCACCATTGCCCGATCGCTTACAACCGGTTCTATTTTGGGTACCGGAAGCTTGCTTAATACCAATTCGGCCGGCCTTATCAAAGGTGCGAAGGATCTTGTACCCGGGACTGATCCGGATACGGGAGAAGAAATATCTGTACCACTGGTAACCAAGTACTCATTTAATGTGGTTTACAACAAAAAAGCAACCAATCCGCAAGGATATCTCAATCTGACCATTGTAAGCTGGTATGACAAAACGGGTGTTCTGGACGGAAAACCGCACACCTATTTCATTAAAAGCAATGCGATTAACAATTTCATTGTCGGGCCGGGCAGTGGTTTGATTGCAAACGAAGCGTTGTTTGAGGCAAAAGCCAATATTTCCGAATTGGTGGAAACCGATGTTGATGGGGTATTCGCATGGGTACCGGTTGTGGGTAATTCACCTATAACCGTGAAAATGACCGATGAAGACCTTTCCACTGATACGATTAAATATGATAAGATTGCCGTTACTTACTTCAATGCTGCCGGAGGGATCTGGTATTCGAACAACTGGAACACCAATATCCAAAAGACGGATATGCAGGTAATCTACAATGGCTTTATTGATGTCAGCGGAACAGGATCAACAAATAAAACCAAGTCCGCTGAAATCACCACCATAGCCAGTCAGACCGAGTTGATGGTCTACCCGAATCCCTTCAGCGACAGACTGCGGTTTGAGTTCGTTTCACCTGTGGATGCCGATGCCCGCATCGACCTGTTCGATGTAACCGGCCGCATAGTTCAGACAGTGTTCAAAAATCCGGTCCGTGCCGGCGTGTCTAACCAGGCTGATTTTGTACCTAACTCCACAGTCAATGGGGTTTACTTTTACCGCATGACCCTGGGTCAGGAAGTGTTCAATGGCAAAGTGGTATATAAGAAATGAAACCTGCCCGAACGGCTGTCCGTCAGTTGACGGATCACTCGGGCGGGAATGAAAAGTGAATAATGAAAAGTGAAGCATTAAGAAAAGTGTAAATAGTTTTTCATTGATTAATCGTTCGCATTGATTTAAAAAAGCGGGTTC
>CAYWTT010000110.1:0-9360 GCA_964461245.1 uncultured Prolixibacteraceae bacterium
ACCGTCACGGTTTCTTCCTTTTTCACCGCCATGCTGGCCGCTTTCTGGGCTTACCAGGGATGGGTGTCCGTGGGTTATATCGGCGGTGAGGTTAAAAATGCCAACCGGAATATTACCATCGGAATCATGATCGGGGTTTTTGTGGTGATCTTCGTGTACCTGCTGGTCAATTTCACCTATCTTTCCCTGTTGTCAATCCCTGAGTTGGAGAAGGTCCATGCTTCGGGTAATCAGATCGCGGCGGTGGAGGCGGTCAGGAGTTTCTGGGGAACGGGAGGGGTGCTGTTTATCTCCGTGCTGATCCTGATTACGACACTGGGTTGCACCAATGCCAGCATCCTGACAGGTGCCAGGCCTTATTACGCTATGGCTCGTGAAGGACTTTTCTTTTCCGGCATCGGGAAACTGAATAAAGCCAATGTTCCCGGCAATTCACTTCTCTGGCAGGGAATCTGGTCTTCATTGCTGGTCCTTTCAGGCACTTTTGATCAGTTGACCGACATGATCATTTTTGCCGTATTCATCTTTTATGGTGCCACGTCGCTGGGTGTTTTCATCCTGCGGCGGAAAATGCCCGATGCTTACAGGCCTTACCGGGTCTGGGGTTATCCGGTGGTGCCGGCTCTCTATATTCTTTTTTGTATCGGACTGTTCTTCAATACTGTCCTAACCCGGCCCCGGGAGGCAGCCATCGGCATCTTGCTCATCCTGGCCGGAATCCCGGTATACCTTTATTTGCAGAAGAAGCATGCCGGAAAAATGAGAAATGAAGTGTGAACGTTCTAAAAAATATGAATTTTTGATTTTCAGTGGATGTGACCCGCTATCTCGCCTCAAAAGATAAAAACCATAGATTATCAGTTTGTTATAAAGTCCCCTATAGGGGATTTAGGAGTTAAACAAACTAATCGGAGCAGATTTAAAAATGAAAAGTGAAAAATGAGGAGTAAAAAACGCATTATCTTAAGAAAAGGAAGAAGTTTACAGGCAAGGGAAGGTGAAGGGCCTGACCAGAGGACGATCAGCCGTTTGTTGCTTCCGGGTTAAACTCTTTTTCCCATTTGGCGATTACCACGGTTGCCATGCAGTTTCCGATTACGTTAACCGAAGTACGGGCCATATCCATTAGTTCATCGATGCCCAGGATAATATAGATGGGCCAGACGGGAAGCCCGAAACTTGAAGCGGTGGCAAACAGGATGACGAGGGAAGCACGCGGTACGCCGGCTACCCCTTTGCTGGTGAGCATGAGGGTGAAAATGATCAGCAACTGTCTGTCGAGAGGCAGGTGTATCCCGCTGATCTGCGCCACAAAAATGGTAGCCAGGGAAAGATAAAGGGTGGTTCCGTCCAGGTTGAAACTATATCCGGTGGGCATGACAAAGGCCACTATTTTCCGGGGAACCCCGAATTCTTCCATTCTCTCCATGGCCAACGGCAGAGCCGATTCCGAACTGGTGGTGGCAAAAGCAAGTGCCACCGGCTCTGCCACAGCATTTACAAATTTTCTGACCGGGATCCTGAAGATCAGGGCGATCGGTAAAAACACCCCCAGAATGAGCACGGTCAGGGATACATATAGGGTGGCCAGCAGTTTGAAGAGATTCACGAAGATATCCAGTCCCATTTGTCCGATGCTGAAAGCGATGGCTGCAAATACGGCAAACGGGGCAAAGTACATGATGATGGTGGTGAATTTGAACATAGTCTCCGATAATGCCTCAGTGAAAACGATCATCGGACGCTTGAACTTCTCTTTCAGGATGGCGACCGCCATCCCGAAAATCACGCTGAAAACCACGATCTGCAAAACCTGTCCTTCGTAAATCGCCCTGGCAATATTCTCCGGGAAAACATGCAGAATGACATCGGTGCCTTTAAGGGCTGCAACCTGCGGAATTTCACCCCGGGCCACTGAATCGGGCACCACCACTCCCACCCCTGCTCTGCTGACGTTGATGGCAATCACGCCGATAAACAAGGCAATGGTGGAGACAATCTCAAAGTAGACCAGCGATTTCCACCCCATGCGGCCCACCTGCCTGAGATCGGAATGACCAGCAATGCCTACCACAATGGTGGCGAATAACAAAGGGGCAATAATGGTTTTGATCAGGCGAAGGAAAATCTGGCTGATAATATTCAGATGAATGGAAATTTCCCGGAAATCATAGCCGAATTCTGCCCCAACCATCATGCTGACCAGGATCCAGGTCGTCAGTGACCGCTTTTTTAAAGCATAAATGATCAGGAAAAGGAGAAAAATCCAGCGAAGGAGTACCAGTACAGGTTTGTGGACTTCTAAAACCCCGTAATGATTAAAAACAGTCAGTAAAGAGATGATAAACAGCAATACCAGAAAAGAAACCGAAAACCATTTCATGAATTTTCTCTTCCCCGGACGGGAATTTTGCGCTCTATTTTGAATCGTGCGATCTGACAAAGTTCTATAATATTAGGCTTGGATCACAAAAATAACAATATTGAATTATCATTTGGTAAATAGTTCAGCTACATTGAAATAATCTCAGATCTTTTCCGATAATTTTGCGCGTCCAAAAATTCAGCATGGCCCTTTGGGATTTAATGAATAATTATATCAGGCTGGGTAAGAAGACAGACAGCCTCGAAGGTTATATCGGAAAGCTGTTCTTTCTCTTTACCCTGGTGCTTTTTGTACTGTGTATCTACGATATTGGTTTTTCACAACTCCTGGATTACGAGTCGCTGTTTAATCATTCTCTGTTCAGGATCCTTTTCCCAGCCACTGGATTTTTGTACCTGATCCGGTCCATCCTTCTCACCGACCGATCCCGGGGCTGGAAGGTTTTTCTGACCAATTCCCTTCTTGGCATTTTTATTCTGGGCATGTTCTTTTACCGTTGCATTTTTGGAGGGGCCCATTTTTTCCGTCCCCTATTCCATAACTTTACTGTTTTTCATCTGCTCTCTTTTTCCCTTTTTATCATCGAGATATCCCGGTTAAAGCTCGACCGGATCATCCGTTACCTGAATCCTGCCCAGTTATTTATCACCAGTTTTGCTTTTATTATCGTTTGCGGTGCTTTACTGCTGTGGATGCCGCGATCGACTATCCATCCCATTACTTTCACCGACGCTTTTTTTACCTCTACCAGTGCCGTATGTGTCACGGGGCTCACCGTGGTGAATACGGCCACCAGCTTCACCACACTGGGCAAATTGATCATTCTCGGGCTGATCCAGGTCGGGGGAATCGGAGTGGTCACCATAACCAGCTTCTTTGGCTTCTTTTTTAAAGAGACCTCTTCCTTCCGCGAACAGATGCTTCTCCGGGATTACCTGAGCGAAGAGAGTTTTACCGGGATACTGAAAACCATGATCAAAGTGATCCTGATCACCCTTTCCATTGAGCTGGCAGGCGCCCTGTTCATATTTTTTTCACTGCATTCGCACGGATTGGGATCCACGGCTGCCAATATCCGGTTTTCAGCTTTTCATTCGGTGTCGGCATTCTGCAATGCGGGATTTTCCACATTGACCGACAACCTTAACGATGCCAGGATCCGCGATAATTACTTTCTCCATTACTCCATAGCCAACCTGATCGTGCTGGGAGGAATCGGGTTCCCGGTATTTCTGAATATATACAGTTATTTAAAGGCACAGGCCATCTGGCTCCGTGACTATTTTCGATACAGAAAACCTTATGTCCACCGGGTGGGAATGATTACCTTCAATACCAAGATCGTGGTTATCACCACCCTTGTCCTGCTGCTGGCGGGTACCCTGATCTTTTATTTGCTGGAGTTCAATGCCACTCAAAAAGATGCAGGAACAAGCGGAAAAATTGCGATGTCCTATTTTCTCAGTGTAATGCCCCGTACAGCCGGTTTCAATAACGTGAATATGGAGGCTTTGACACAACCGACCCTCCTTATACTGATATTCCTGATGTGGATCGGCGCATCCCCGGTGTCGACCGGTGGCGGGATAAAAACAAGCACATTTACCATAGCCCTTCATAATATCATCCGGATCATCCGGGGAAAAAACCACATTGAAATCCTCCACCGCGAAATGCACGAGTATTCGGTAAACAAAGCCTTCTCCATAGTGTTCGTTTCTCTGGCCCTGATCGGTCTCGGCACTTTTGCCATCTTTCTGATGGACGGAAGTCAAGGTTTGTTCCGCATAGTTTTTGAATGTTTTTCAGCTTTCGGGACGGTTGGGCTTTCCCTTAACCTCACCCCGTTGTTGTCGGCTGGTTCCAGGTGGATACTGATCATGCTGATGTTCCTTGGCAGGATGGGGGTGATGACGCTCCTCCTGTCTCTCTCCGGGGCAGCTGCCGGAAACAGGCTCTACCGGTATCCGAAGGAAAATTTGATTATTACTTAAAAGACAGATTACATGAATATTGTTACTATCGGATTGGGAAATTTCGGCGCATCGCTGGCCAAACAGCTTACAGCCATGGGGCATGATGTGCTGGGTGTGGATATCAGCAATGAAAAGGTTGAATTCTTCAAGGACGTCGTAGCCAATACCATCTGTCTGGATGCCAGTGATCCCCATACCCTGCAGCATCTCCCCATAAAGGAAGCAGATGTATTTGTCGTATGTATCGGGGATGATTTCGGCGTGTCTGTAAAGATTGCTGCCTTGCTGAAAAAATTCGGGGCCAGGAAAATTGTCTGCCGGGAAAGTTCTTCCATCCACCTGACTGTGCTGAATTCTCTGGGAATAAGATATACCATCAACCCGGAATGGGAATCGGCAAAGGTACTGGCCCAGAAACTGGTATTGTCGGGTGTGCGGAATCTTTTTAATATTTCCGATACCCTCAAGGTGGTAGACCTGGCGGTTCCCGATTCCATGATTGGCCAGCCATTTTCCCCGGCTACCTTCAAGGAAGAAAACCATCTGAAAATTGTGGCGCTTAAAAGAGAGGAGAGAGTTTTGTACTCCTCTTCCCAAATCAGGGAAGAGCGGGATATTGCTGAAGTGGTATATCAACCTGAAGATATTCTCGTCCTGATCGGAGAGATCAGGGATATCCGGAAGTTTCTCAAGGGGTGAACGAAGGCAGTGAGCTAAGCGGATTCGCCTGCCCGGAAAATCAGGATCCGGGATGCAAAATTTCAATGCAAGGGATCTATTTGACTTTCATCCGTCATGCGGGTGAACCGGATCAGATCCTCCTCTGTCTTAAAACTGCGTTGTTTTGATGAACGCATCAGTGCAAGCAACTGTGCTCTCTTTTCCGGAAAAGCCTTCAGGATATTCCGCCTGTTGAGGTGTCTGAAACCCCGGGATGTGGAATCTCCTGAGCAGAAATAGTAATAAGTCCTCTTCTCGTAAGAGTTGATCATATACCTGGTTCCGAGGACCTGCTCCGATCCTGTGAACGCCACTTTTCTCCAGGCATAAAGCGAAAGACGACCCTTGTAAAGGACCTGGGCATAGATGGTGAACGAGTCGGGTTTGAGATCCTCGCTTATCCTGATTTTTTCGAAAGTATAAGTTCTGCTGCTGGCTGGTTCATACAGGGTGAATCCATCGACCAGTTCCCTGTCCAGTTTTACCTGTTGGAAATTACCGTTGATCCAGATCACCCGGTCCAAATATCCGTTATACCTCAGCTTTTTATGGCTGACCACCATGTGGTTCGACAACCTGAGTGTCCCGTCCAGCCATTCGTCAATGAAATACTGGCTGACTTTGCTGCTGCTCTGGTACAGGAAAAGGTCTCCGGTAAGCCGGGTTTCTGAAATATCCCTGGAAAGCGAATCATACGGGAATGATCCGGTTTCCTGGGCATTCGCACAGATACAGGTCAGGCCCGCAATCCACAGGAAAATGAGTCGTTTGTTCATATTAAGGATGCACCACATTAAACAACTTTCTGAATTCAATCCGCTCTCCGTTTCTCCCGGTAGTGGTCAGCAGGACTTCAAAATCACCCGTGCAATCCGAGGCATATGTTTCAATTGAGAGGGTATTCTTTCCGGAGAAATCCGGTGCAGGTTCCCAGTATAACAATTCCCGGAAGTCGGGCAGACTTTTGGGAATGGTCTCCGGAACGGGTGGATAATACCCTGTAGGGTTCAAGATTTGGCCTGCCTCTCTCTTTACCACGGGAAATCTCCACTGCAGCTTTCTGATCTCATGAGCCGGGGTTGTAATACTGACGATGCCCGGTATACGCAAGTCTCCGATAAAACGGCTGTTGGTCACTGTTTCAATTTTTCCGATCTTTTTTGAATCAAGCGATATAATTTGCTCTACCCCTTCGATCAGTACTCCGTCCACAAAAATGTAAACCGACGTATAGTCATTTATATCCAGGTCTATAACCGATGCTTCGAATTTGTCGTTCCGCTGGCGGGTTTTCATGAAAGGGAGGATTTCCCGTGATATTTCCATGAAATCGGGCAGATAGGTGAAGTCGGAGGGAAACACTACGTAAGGGGTGGTGAAATACACGGAAGGCCTGTACCCACCCAGGTTCCCGGGCAGAACCGTCTCCTTCATCCAGTCGTTACGGTAGGATTTCCGGATCGTCATGTACTTCTGGCTTTTTCTGAGGAATTTCTCCCAGCCTTCCGTAACAACCATGCGGGAAGTAAATGGCTGATGCCCGGAAGAGAATTTGTCATCGATTTCAATTTCTCCTTTGAAAGTATTGTCCGATTTTATCATCAGGGTTTTCCCGAAATAGTAAGGATTTAAAAAGAAGCGGAAAATCCCTCCGGAATGGGTGATTTCATACTGCAAATTGGCCACGGAATCTTCACATGAGAGGAATACCGGCCTGCCTGCAACAGGATTCCGGTTCTCATCTTTCAGGGTACCCTGCAGGACCAAACCTGCCTTTTCGGGGAAATAGAAGCAGGGGTCGGGTGTAGACGCCTCTTTCTGCGGAACCGGAGATGAGATGAAAGCAACGGGTGCCACCTGCCTTACCGAGAGGGATACCGGTTTTTCTCTCCAACCAGCAGGCAGGGTGATCCGGAGTGAAATCTTTTCCCGTTGAAGGTAACTGGTCTTGTCGGTGCTGATCTCAGGAGTTAAAAAGCTTTTGTCTTCCTGGGGTCCGTTGGCCATGACACTGTTGATTTCCGGGATCTGTCCGCTGAACAGGCCGTCGAAAGTGTTGTCGAAACGGTTTACCACCCCAATGGTTTTCCTGGCATAAAACGAAGAGCTGAAATTTCTCATCCGGTTGGTATAGGATACCAGCTGATAGATACCGGTTGAGAGCGTATCGTTCAGAAAAATGGTTCCATAGGCATGATTGTTCTGAACCTTCAGACAACCGGTGAAAACGGCATTTCCGGATTCAGCACCAAGCACCAGGTAGACATAATCACTACGGCTTTCATCCTCTCCTGTCAGCAGAATGGAAAAATAAAGCCTGTCTCCTGCAATGTATACATCCCTGTCGGATGAAATCACCAGATCCCCGGCAAGGCATCTGCCTGAAAGGAAAAAGACTGAAGGGAAACAGAAGCAAAAAAGTATATTTGATAATGTTCTGCGCATTGCACCGGTATTTACTTAATCCAGAAAGCGGGGGTGTGGTTGATGGTAAAATTGTCGGAAGGGAATGTGAAGTTGGGTGTCGGACTGAACTTCACGGGTGTTCCCGGCCCGTTGCGATCGATGATCCATGAAAGGGTGGATACCGACGAAACTTCAAAAAAACCCAGTGCGATCTTGCCGGGATCGGTTTGGCAGGTTATGTTTCCATAAAGCTGGGTAACCGAAGGATCGAACATCTTACCTTCTGCTTCAGCCTGGTTCTCCACTCCTTTGTAAAAAGTGTAGCTGTCCTCATTGAGTCTGAACTGGTTGATCTTGACGATCCTTTTAAACTCATAGATAGTTATGACCGTATCGTCATAGTTTAAGGTTTTTAAATTCATGTCACAGACCTGGATTTTCTTGTCAGGATTGGTGGTGCAAACCGTCTGGTTTTTCACCTCCACGGAATTTGTAGGGTATTTTTCGTTGGTAAACCGCAGATTGTTGTCGGCAGTGGTCAACCAGCAATAAAACCAATATCCTGTAAGGGTATCCTTTGGGATGGGTAACTCTTTGTAAATGATATACTCGGCCAATTGGGAAGAGGTAAACCGGAATCTTGGAATTTCTTCGCTTTCTCCGGAGAAGTCATAATAGATCTCACAAAAGTCAGTTACTTTTTTGCTGTAATTTCCATAATAATCCTTAATCACGATTTCCTGTTTGTTATATCCGCCGGAGACCTTTATCGGGTTGAGTTGGGGCATCATTTTTTCAGATTTTGAAACATACACCAATCCGTCGGGAGTATTGACCGTCAGGGTATAGGATTTATTTATCTCTCCCGCAAATGAACTCTTCAAAGGCTTGTAATAACCGGCAGAAGTCTCTTTAAAGGGGATGGCGGTACCGGTGTTGTCATGCACAGATACACTGGCGCCGGTGACCCTCTGGGGTATTCCTGTGCTGTCATAAGGTATGGCCACGGAGAGTTTGACATAGCTGTTCCCGACCTGGTTGTCCAGGTAACCGTCAACCACCAGAATCTTCTGGTCGGTACGGATATCGGCGTCGTAGGGCTCAGTACAGGCGAAGAGTCCGGGAAAAATCAGAAAAAGCAGGATGTAAGCCGGAAGTTTCATTTTCCCTGGTTTTAAAATGAAAAATTGTAGGTTAACGTAGGCAGTGGTCGGCCAATGATGTAAAGGGAATAGAGTCCGTATGAAGCGGCGTTTTTGGATTGAATCGGGGCATCCTTCCTGAAGAAGACTGAATAGCTGTTTTTTCTTCCGTAAAGATTGATGACGGAAAAAGTCCAGCTTCCCTTCCAGAATTTTCTGATTCGGAGCGATTCATCCCTTGTGATGGCGACATCGAGCCTGTGATAATCAGGCAAGCGGTATTCATTACGGTCGGAGTACCAGATCAGTTGGTTGTTCCCCACATTATAGGTCAGTTCGGGTAAAGTGACCGGTCTGCCTGTGTTGTAGGTGTAAGTCCAGGAAAATCTCCATCGTCGCGAGATATGGTAATTTCCGACCATGTTAAGGCTGTGAGGCTGATCATAGGAGGAGGGGTAATAGCTGTTCCGGTTCACCTGTTCTTCCTCAATTTTGCTATGGGTATGCCTTTGTGCAGTGGAGTAGGCATAACTGAGCCAGCCGGTCAGCCTGCCGCTGTTCTTTTTAACGTATAGTTCAGCACCATAGTTATAGCCGCTGGCATCCAGCAGATCAGCTTCCAGAGCCGGATTCAGCAACAGGGTGGCTCCGTTTTTATACTCGATGATGTGGTTGAGTTTTTTATAGTACAGTTCTACAGAGGTTTCCAGGGTGTTTTTCATGAAATTGC
>CAYWTT010000111.1:0-9311 GCA_964461245.1 uncultured Prolixibacteraceae bacterium
CCTCGATGAGTTCCCGGGCAAGGAGGATGTGCTGAAATATGTACTCACGGCCAACGCTCCCGAAACCAAAGACAACGACTTTACCTGGAAAGATTTCCAGACCCGCAATAACAGCGAACTGGTAGCCATCCTCGGAAATTTCGTGAACCGGGCCCTGGTCCTGACCCAGAAATACTTCCATAACCAGGTTCCCGAAGCCGGCATCCTGAGCGACAACGACCGTCAAACCCTGGAATCGCTGGCAGGCATCAAGGCTGAAATAGAAAAGAGCCTCGATACCTTTCGATTCCGCGAGGCGCTGAAGGATGCAATGGATATGGCCCGTCTGGGAAATAAATACCTGGCCGATGAGGAACCCTGGAAGGTGATTAAAACAGATCCGGAGCGGGTGAAAACCATTCTGTATGTTTGTATGCAGGTGACAGCCAATCTGACCATTGCACTGGAACCTTTCCTTCCTTTCAGCATGGAAAAACTGAGGGGTTTCATCAATATCCCGAAATACTCCTGGGATAGGCTGGGAGAGAGCCGGTTAATACCTGCCGGGCATAAGCTGAATGCTTCTTCTTTGCTGTTCGAAAAAATCGAAGACCCGGTGATTGAAAAACAGGTTCAAAAGCTGCACGATACCAAAAAAGCCAATGAAGCAGCCCAAGCAGTCGCCGCTCCCTCCAAAGAAACGATCAACATCGACCAGTTCGGAGCTGTGGATATCCGCACCGGAACGGTACTGGAAGCTGAAAAGGTAGCCAAGACACAAAAGCTGATGAAACTGACCATTGATACCGGACTTGACAAGCGGACGGTTGTTTCCGGGATTGCCGAATATTACACCCCGGAAGAGATGGTCGGAAAACAGGTTTGTATCCTGGTGAATCTGGAGCCGCGTCCGCTGAAAGGGATCGAATCAAAAGGAATGATCCTCTGTGCACAGGATCCGACCGGCAAACTGGTACTGGTATCCCCTGAAACGATCGTTAAAAACGGGTCGGAGGTGAAGTAGGCAGCGGCAGTAACCAGTAAGCAGTTGCAGTAGGCAGTTGCAGTAAAACAGCGCCAACTATTGTTGGCGCTCATTCGTAAGAGGCCATACCGTTTTTACGGGTTGGCACCTTACATCATATATCTTCACCGCTCCTGAAAGCAGGAGCGGTTTTTATGAATTTTAAGTTTTCTTTCTGTGAAAGGGCTCTTATGGGATCCTAAACCGGGAATCACAGATTTTTCAGTGAACCGATAAATTCTTTCACAATTTCATCCAGTGGCTTTGACTGCCCCAACGCGCGGATAAAAGCCGATCCCACAATGGCTCCGTTCGCATACCTGCATGCCGATTCAAAACCGGCTTTATCGGAAATGCCAAATCCGATCAGGCGTGGATTCTTCAGTTCCATGTTTTCTATCCTTTTAAAATATACGGTATGGAATTCTTCTGCTTTTTTATCCGATCCGGTAGTAGACGAGGAAGAGACCATGTAAATAAATCCCTTGCTTTGCCGGTCGATCTCCCGGATGCGTTCCCCGCTGGTCTGGGGTGTGACCAAAAGGATAAGGTGCAGGTTGTTTTCTTCAAAATACCGGCGATAACGGACATTATATTCATCCAGCGGAAGATCAGGCAGTATTACGCCATCAATCCCGATTTCGCTGCATTTTTTGCAGAATGATTCCACTCCGAACTGCAATACCGGGTTAAAGTAGCCCATCAGGATCAGGGGCATTTTTACCCTGTGCCGGATGTCTTTCAGTTGCGAAAAGAGTTTTTCAACCGACATCCCGTTTTTCAGAGCGATGTCGCTGCTGTGCTGGATAACGGGTCCATCAGCCGTGGGATCTGAAAAGGGCATGCCGATTTCGGCCATGTCTGCTCCATGTTGCTCCAGCAATCCGAGGATCGTCGGGGTATCGTTCAACTGAGGGTAACCGGCAGTAAAGAATACCGACAAAATATTCCGGTTCTTTCTTTCAAAAAGTTCATTTATTCTGTTTATCATGAAATCTATGTTTATGAATGGTTATATTTTGTTTCTGAACGTAAGTCGATTCAGTCGCTTTTTCTTTTAATTCAGTATCCGAAATAGTCGAGATAGGTTTGCATATCCTTGTCACCGCGCCCGGAAAGGCAGATCACCGTAACTTCATCCGGTTTCAGGACGATTTTTTCCAGTCCGGCCAGGGCATGGGCCGATTCCAGCGCCGGGATGATGCCTTCCAGCCGGGTAAGCAAATGGGCGGCCTCCAGGGTTTCCTGGTCTGTGGCGCTCAGATAGCGGGCCCGTCCGGTTTTAAAAAGGTGAGCGTGCAGCGGTCCGATACCCGGGTAGTCAAGACCGGCAGAAACCGAATAGGGTTCGGTGATCTGTCCGTCGCTGTTTTGCATCAGGAAGGTTCTGGCGGCATGCAATACGCCGGGAGTTCCGACAGCCAATGTGGCTGCCGTTTCTCCGGTGTCGATGCCTTTTCCGGCTGCTTCCACCCCAATCAGCTCCACTTCGGAATTGTCAAGGAAATGGTAAAAAGTTCCGGCGGCGTTGCTTCCCCCTCCCACACAGGCCATTACCCGGGTGGGCAGTTCGGAACCCGTCTTCTCCTTCAACTGTGAACGGATCTCGGCGCTGATTATCGACTGAAAACGGGCCACCATATCCGGATAAGGATGCGGACCCACCACTGACCCGATAATATAGTGGGTATCTTCCGGATGACTGATCCAGTCACGCATGGCTTCGTTGGTGGCATCCTTTAGGGTCTGGTTGCCACTGTATACGGGAACCACTTCTGCACCCAGCATCTTCATCTTCCGCACATTGGGCTCCTGCCGCTTCACGTCAACAGCTCCCATGTACACCACGCATTTCACTCCTTTCAGGGCACATACGGTGGCGGTAGCCAGTCCGTGCTGACCGGCACCGGTCTCAGCAATGACCCTTGTTTTTCCGAGCCTTTTTGCCAGCAGGATCTGGCCGACCGTGTTGTTCAGCTTATGCGATCCGGTGTGGTTCAGGTCTTCCCGCTTCAGGTAAATGGGCGATTGGTATCGTTCACTCAGTCTTCCTGCGTAATAAAGGGGAGAAGGGCGACCTACATAATCCTTCATCAGCAGATCGAATTCCATTCTGAACTCCTCCGACTGCATAATAGTCAGGTAACTTTCGTTCAACTCCCGGATATTGGCGTACATCATTTCCGGGATCCAGGCGCCGCCAAACTCGCCATAGTACCCTTTTTCGTTTACGGTATAATTCATCATTACTTCTTATTGTTTATTTTTTTTCACTTATTGAATTTTGCTTCGTGGATGGATCTGATTTCTCAGGGATGGCATCTAAAAACAGCTTGAGTTTTTCCTGGTTCTTTATTCCCGGAGAGTCTTCAAATCCGCTGTTCAGGTCAATGCCGCAAAAGGCCGGATGACGGAACTGCAGGACGGCAACGGCATCTTCAGGCCCGATCCCGCCGCTCAGAAAAAAGGGAACTGAAAGATTATATTTTTGCAGTAACTGCCAGTTGAATTTTTCGCCTGACCCTCCCCAGCGCGCTGTTTTGGTGTCGAAAAGAAAAATATCGGCCACCCGGGCATAGTTTTCGATTTCCTCAAAACTAAAATCCGGATGAAGGTGGAAAGCTTTGATCACTTTCACTCGCGAAGTCTTTATTTCCCTGCAATATTCCACCATCTCGCTGCCATGCAGCTGGACATATTCAAACCGGTACCGGCTGACCGTTTCCTTTACTTCCCTGAGCGGCGCATTCACGAAAACAGCAGCCTTTTCCCTGGAGGTGTCTGTCAGTTTTCTCAGTTCCTTTTCCGGAACGCTTCCCGCGTAACGGGGCGATTCCCGGTAAAAAATAAATCCGAACAAATCAACGGGCAGGCTTTCCAGTTCCTGCCGGTTCGCGGGATCTTTCATTCCGCATACTTTTATTTTGAATATCTTTCCCATAGGGCTCTTATCACTGGTTATATCTGATGTCGGGTTATCTGCTGCCCGTTTCTTCAATAAAAGCCTGGCATGCCCTGGCCGGATCGGTGGTTTTCATGAATGTTTCACCGATCAGGAAACCGGAATAGCCTGCTCTTCTCAGCTGGCGGATGGTTTCCGGAGAAGAGAGGCCGCTTTCGGAAATCCGGGTATATCTGGCGGGGATAAAGTCAGCCAGCCTCAGGGATGTTTCCGGGTTAACAGCAAAGGTTTTCAGGTTGCGGTTGTTCACTCCGATCAGATCCGCCATCGGGGAGATTTTTTCCAGCTCCATCTCCCCGTGGATTTCCAGTAAAACCTCCATACCCAGCTCTTTGGTTTTTCCGGCGAAATCTTCTATTTCCTGCCTGGTCAGACAGGCAGCGATCAGTAAAACTACGTCGGCGCCATAGGCTTTAGCCTCTGTAAGCTGGTAGGGATCGATGATGAAATCCTTCCGCAGGATCGGCATTTCCGGATTGACTTTCCGGGCTGTGGCAAGATCGGAGAGGGTGCCACCGAAGAAGTCATGGTCGGTAAGTACCGATAAGCCGCTGGCCCCGGCAGCGGCATATCCCCGGGTGACCTTATCCACACGGGCTCCGGCGTGGATGGCCCCTTTGGATGGTGACTTTCTTTTGAATTCGCTGATGATGCCCGAAGCTCCTTCTTTCATCAGATGATCTTTCAGGGAAATGCATTCTCTCTGGAAATTGAAGCCTGCGGTCAGCTCTTCTGCGGATTTCCGCTTCTTCTGCCGTTCCACCTCCCGTCTTTTGCTTTCCGTGATGGTTTCCAGTATGGATTTCATTGCATTGCGATGAGTTTGTGAAAAGATTTCAGGGCCTTTCCTCCTTCCAGTGATTCGCGGGCAATTTCCACACAATCGGCCCACTGCATGTCGGGATAGATACACCGGATGCCTGCCGCCGAATTGGCCAGTACCGTGTTTTTCTGTTGCTGCGTTCCGCGGTTGTTCAGGACATCCATGAAAATGGCGGTAGCCTCTGAAACATCGTTACCTCCAAACAGGTCATGTTGGAAGACGGGATCAAATCCGAAGGTGGAGGGCTCAATCGTCTCCTCTGTGGTGTTGGATACCACTCTGGCTTTTCCGGTCAGTGAAATTTCATCGTACCCGTCCAGGGCGTGAATGATCAGGTAATGGTTCCCGGTTTCGCGGTACACATCGTGGTAAAGTTCCTGAACACCAGTGGAATAAACTCCTACCAGCTGGTATTTCGGAGAGGAGGGATTGATCATCGGCCCCAGCATATTGAAGAAGGTTTTGGTCTTCAGCGTCCTTCGCACAGGGGCAACATATTTCATGGCAGGATGGAAGAGAGGCGCATGCATGAACGTGATTCCTGCCTCTTCCACTTCATGCCGTAACTTCCGGGGATCGTTGGTAAACTGGTATCCGACCTGTTCAAAAAGGTTGGAGGATCCTACCGGGCTTGACACCCCGTAATTGCCATGCTTGGCTACCCTGATCCCTGCTCCTGCCAGCACAAAAGCAACGAGGGTACTGATGTTGAAGGTGTTTTTGCCGTCTCCCCCCGTGCCACAGACATCAATTGTTTCAAAATCAGACAGGTCAACCCTGACACTCAGTTTCATCAGCGCATTCCTGAATCCAGTCAGTTCGCCCGGGGTGATCTCCCGCATCAGGTATACGGTCAGGAAGGAGGATATTTCAATCTCTGAAAATTCGTTCCGGCCGATGCGCATCAGGATATCCTGTGCTTCTTCCGGGGTCAGGGTAGCTCCCTGGTATAAATGTTCCAACAGCTCTTTCATGTGGTTTCGTTTTTTTATTTACTAATCAACATCCGGCTGATTTCTCAATCCCGGGAAAATTCATTCGGTTTACCAGCCAGTTTCCGATTATCTTTTCTCCCTCGGGGGTGAGCACCGATTCCGGGTGGAACTGCACTCCCTGTACATCATATTCCCGGTGACGCAGCGACATCAGCCGGTTTTCACCGTCGACGCCGGTTACTTCCAGGCATTCCGGGAGATCTTTGCTGTCGACGATCCAGGAATGGTAACGACCGGCATCAAAAGTGGAGGGGACATTTTGGTAAAGGGAACCGTTGCGGCTGACAATGCTGACCGGAGTGGCCATACCATGTATCACCCGCTCCATGTTTTGCAGTCGGGCACCAAACACTTCGGCGATCGCCTGGTGGCCCAGGCATACCCCCAGTATGCTCTTCCGGGAGGCATATTCCCGGATAACCTGCTTCAGCAAGCCCGCCTCATCCGGGATACCCGGTCCGGGCGACAGGACTATCTTATCATATTCTTCCACCTCTTCCAGGGTGAGCTCGTCGTTTCGCAACACCTTTACAGGCTGACCGGTGATCTTCCGAATCACATGCACCAGGTTGTAGGTGAAGGAGTCGTAATTGTCAATAACCAGGATTTTCATATTTTTTTAATTTTCAGGGTTTAATTGATCTCTTTGGCCAGTTCCACCGCACTTTTCAGGGCCGCCAGCTTGTTGTTCACCTCCTGGAGTTCGTTTTCTTCCGAGGAACCGGCTACAATGCCCGCACCGGCCTGGTAAAAGAGCCGGCTGTTTTTGCTGAGGAAGGAACGGATCACGATGGCGTGGTTGACCGTACCGTCAAATCCGAGGTATCCGATGCAGCCACCGTAATATCCGCGCCGCTGGTTTTCATAACGGTCGATCAGCTGAATGGCCCTGTGTTTCGGGGCGCCCGAAAGGGTGCCTGCAGGGAAAGAATCACCCATCACCCTGATCAGGTTGGCGTTTTCAGGCAACTGCCCCGATACCTGCGAAACCAGATGGATCACATGCGAATAGAACTGCACTTCACGGAAGGATTCCACACGGACGTTTCCGGCGTTTCGGCTCAGGTCATTCCTCGCCAGGTCAACCAGCATCACATGCTCTGCATTTTCCTTCGGATCGAGCGCCAGTTTCTGGGCCAGCTCCTTGTCCTGTTCATCGTTTCCCGTACGGCGGAAAGTCCCGGCGATCGGATAGATATACGCTTTGTTCGCTGAAACCTTGATCTGGGCTTCCGGACTGGATCCGAAAATGCGGAAGCTTCCGAAGTCAAAATAAAACAGGTAGGGTGAGGGATTAATCGAACGTAAGGCCCTGTACACATTGAAATCATCACCCTCAAAAGGCTGCGAAAACTGCCGGGAAAGAACCACCTGAAACACATCGCCCCGGTGACAATGTTCTTTCCCTCTGGTAACCATGGTTTTATACTCTTCATCGCTGATGTTTGATGTTTCAGATCCCGTGGCTGAGAACCTGGAGGTGATGAAATTGAGGTTCACCAGCAGGTGATGGATATAGTCAATCTGGGAAATTTCTCCATCCCGGAGGTTCTCCACCAGGTGGATCCTGTTTTTGTGGTGATCTATGGCAATTACATATTTATAAAAACAGTACTTCACTTCGGGAATGCGATAGAGCTCTTTTACAGGGGCGCGTAGTTCAATCTTTTCGAAATAGGAGACCGCATCAAAATTCATATATCCGAACAGGCCGTTTACCGGAAGTTCTTCTTCAGTCTCCGCAAAGCGGAATGAGTTGTAAAACCGGTCCAGGAGACAGGAAAGCGACTGTTCAGGGGTGATGTCGAAAGAGTGCTTTCCATTACCGGCATATTCGATGGTGACTTTACCCTGGTCGGCGGTGAAACAGGCAACCGGATCAAAACAGACAAAGGACCAGGCATTTTCCTGTCCGCGGTAATCGGAACTCTCCAGAAGAATCGTTTTGGGATAGATCGAACGGAGACGGAGATAGACACTTACCGGGGTTACCGTATCGGCCAGTATTTTGCGGACTACCGGATAGAAATTCAGCGTTTCCATATGTAATTTTTTTGGATATAATTTTTTAACAGATTGAATATCAACAAAAAAGGCGGCTCACCTGTCCGGTAAGCCGCCTTTTCGCTGGGCAAAAGCAAATGTGCTTATCACGGATCGTGTGAAAAGTCATTGTGCCACCACCAGTTGTTATTTTTTGTTTTCATTTCTTCATTGAATTAAAAAAGCCTGCTCCGGATAAGAAGCAGGCTCTTGAATATGGTTATCTGTCAGACATAGTTTGCTACTTCTTACTTAAAAAGTGAGAAAGCCACCAACGCCATCCGATTGTTAAATTTTTCATTTTCCTTTAAATTCTGATGCAATGAAACGAATTTTCTTTGAAACAAACAAAAGCGCATGGAAAATAATAGCGATTCTGTACAAAAACTTAATAAACCATAAAAGCTCTCCCGTGATTTGCCATTTTCAAAGGCTCTATGATCCGGTTCGTCCGAATGTTAAAAATTCAAAAATGGCTAAAAGTGATGGAAACAAACCGGCCGTTTCGATCGTTAAAATGAATGTAATGAGAATAAGCCGGGTTTACCGGAAAGAATATTAATCCGCATTGAACGGGAAAGAAAGTGGTAGTAATACTTGTTTCGAAAGGTGTTTTTGATAATTAAAACTGAGATTTTTTTTGAGCCATGAACAGATCAGAGCGAAAAATCAGGAATGACAGGATGTATTCACCCACTTTTGCCGGTTATTTCAGAAGCTTTGAACCGGATCCACCCAAGGTGAAAGAGCCGTTAAAAACTACCCCAGGCCGATACGTAAATTACGATTTTATCGTACCCTGGCAGTTGAATGAAGGTTCAGTGAAAGAAAGCCGGTAAGGTTGGATTTCATGACTGTGAAACAAAAGAATGTCTTAGAAGCATATGAACTTCCGAGACATTTTTTTTAATCTTTTTTCTGATGTTTTCTTAAGATCTTATATCCGGAATCATTTCGTCGGCCGGTTCTTTGGGTAAATCCTTAACGATCATTTTTTGAAATCCACATCAACTGTCATACCGGCACTAATCCATATACCCGGCTGGACGATTCCTCCGAAATCGAAATAGCGGGTGTTGAACAGATTGGTGGCTTCGGCAAACAGGGTCAGGTATTTTGCTTTCCGGGAAATCTTTGCATTGGCCAGCCAAAAGGGATGATAAGCAGTTGCCCGGCCCTGTGCATCCTGATAGGTACCGTTCCGGTCGCGCCAGGTCAGGCGGAATGAGCTATATATTTTCCCGGTCAGGCGGATATCGAGCGAAGCGACAATCTGATGCCGCAAGTAGTCAAAAGTGTATTTGGAAAGCAGCTTCTCCGGATCGGAATCTGCATGCAGAAAGGCATACGAAATGCCTGCCGACTGGATCCTTTTAAAAGGATCATCTCCGGAGGGCGTCATTCTCAGAGAAAACTCAATCCCGGTTTGCTGAATGGCAGAATGGTTCCTGCATCGCCAGATCAGACTGTCAGCTGACGGATCTT
>CAYWTT010000112.1:0-9306 GCA_964461245.1 uncultured Prolixibacteraceae bacterium
CCATCAAAATAAGGATTGAAACTGAACAAGATTATTATTACCAGAAAATTCATTACGCTTCCAGAAGTTTATCCATCAAAATAAGGATTGAAACTCGTGAACACCCTCAAATTCATACTTAGCTGATTTCCTTCCAGAAGTTTATCCATCAAAATAAGGATTGAAACTCAAGAATAATATCGACCACTTTTGGCGGGAGCGGTTCTTCCAGAAGTTTATCCATCAAAATAAGGATTGAAACAAAACGTGTCGAAATGGCAACAGATACAGTATATAGTGACTACAAGTATTTCAAGGGGGAATCCCGGTGTCCGTTTGAAGATTTTTCAGAACAGGCTAAATGGTGGGCGTTTGAAAAACGATTCCATGATTCAGGGGGGAAAAGCACCGACTTTTTAGATTATTTATATGAATGGATTCGTGAAAAAGCTGCGCCTAATCAGGGTTGGAACTTGGAAAAACAGGGGAATCCTTGGTTAATAGATTACTACAAGAACGCCCCGGGATCATAATATTTCCCTTAAAATTACTGTCCAACTTCCTTTTACAGCAATGTCGTTATTGCTTTGTGATTGGTACATATCCAAAATTTCAAATTTCGATCCCGGACGGTACAAGACTTCCTTTCTTCCAGAAGTTTATCCATCAAAACAAGGTGTCTTTAGCTCCTTTTAAAATACAATTGATTCCACTTCGTATCTTGGCATTTGATTACGGGTTGCTTAATTACCCCATTTTTTATTCGGTTTACTCCCCATAACCAGATAAAGCCGTCCTCCCTCCATAATATCTGCATGTTTGATAAATGGCTTGGTTAACTCCTTCCCGTTTAAGGTGGCCGACTGAATATACTTGTTCTTTTTCGAACAGTTTTTGGCAATTACCGTAAACGACTTGCCGTTTGGAAGAGAAATCTTCACCTTTTCGAAAAACGGGCTTCCAATGGCATATTCCCCACTACCGGGAGTAACAGGGAAAAAGCCCATGGCAGAAAATACGTACCAGGAACAAAGTCCTCCCCCGTCTTCATCTCCGGGAACCCCCAACGGAGTGTCGTCAAACCACAAATCCATGATTTCCCGTATCCGCCGCTGCGTTTTCCAGGCCTGACCGGCATAATCATATAAATAGGGAATATGAAAAGAGGGCTCATTGCCGGCTACGAACATTCCATTCAAGCCGGTAGCATCCGGAAATTTCCCCATAAACTGCCATTTTGAAATATGAGTAGGTTCGTTAAAAAGGGCATCCAGCCGTTCAACAAATGCCTCTTTCCCGCCCAATAAATCAATCAGGTCAGGAATATCATGTGGGACACTGAAGTTCCAGGTCCAGGCATTGTTCTCGGTATAAAAAGAACGGCTGCCGATTCCCCCTGACAGTTGAGGATCGAACGGCTCAATCCATTTCCCGTCAGCCATTTTAGGGGCAAAAAAACCGGTTTCAGGATTGAATACATTCCTGTAATTTTCAGACCGCTTTAGAAAATAGGTATAATCCTCGTTTTTACCTGTGGCTTGGGCCAGTTGGGCCAAACACCAGTCATCGTAACTGTGTTCAAGGGTTAGGGCCACAGCCTGGCGCTTTTCGAAGTGATCGACCATTCCCACGGTTTCCGTGCTATCTTCCGGAAGTGCCGGATACCAGCCGTTATCGAGATAAAAAGAATCCAGACTGCACATGGGACCGGTACGCCAGGGAAGCATCGTGCCCTGAACCGCATTCTTTCTGAGTCCTTCATAAGCTTTCTCAACTTCAAAATTCCGGATCCCTTTCTGGTAAGCATCCCATGCCAATGCGGCAGAATGAAACCCGATCATGGCCGGGAAGTCGCCGTAAAATTGCGGAAAACCGGGCATCCAACCGCTTTGTTCGTACATCCGGACGTACGATTCAATCATGTCAGCCTGCTGATCCGGATTCAGGATCAGCATGAGCGGATGAAGACTCCGGTAAGTATCCCATAACCAGTCGTCGACATAAAACGGACGTCCGCCATCGTCATGAATTTTCCGGTCAAAACCGCTGAAATATCGACCGTCTTCCGAAATATTCACCATTCGCTCCATCGTGCGATAAAGAGAAGTATAGAAAATTCTTTTCCCCCGTTCCGTACCCCCTTCAACTTGTATTTTTCCCAGTTCCTTTGCCCAGATGCGGTGACCCTCCTCACAGATGTTTTCAAAACTTTTACTTCCGGTTTCTTTTTTCAGGTTGAGTGCCGCCTGTTGTTCTCCGATGTAAGAGATTCCTATCCGGACTTCCACGGGTTTTTCAGAAGCTTCAAACCGGACAAACATCCCCACTGCATTCCCTTCCGTTTCGGGTTCACACTTTACTTCTCCCGACCCGAAGGTTCTGACTTCGATAAAAGGCCGGCTGAATTCGGCATAAAAGTATTGACGCGTGTTTTTAAATTCTTCCCACCCGTTAATCCTTTTCCCTCCGTCCGATCTCATAAATGCTTTCCCGGAAGACCTGAAAATGATAAGGCAACTATCTCTTTCCGGAAACTTAAACCGGTAAATAACTGTCTTTTCCGTGGTCGTCCACTCTGCCCCAATTTCGGAATCCTCCAGAAAAACCCGGTGATGCCAGGGATGTACCTCTTCTAGATCGTGATCATAAGTGGACGCATTTTTATTCCTGTCCGGGACGAATTTGCCAACCGACGGCATAAGCTCGGTGACATGTCCCATCCGGTATGCCGGCATGTTAACGGCAAATCCGTATATTCTGTCGCTCAGAAAGCGGTCGTTTAATCCCGGTTTTGTAACCGGAAATACCCGAACCATGCTGTGCGGACGGTGTACCGTCGGGGTTAAAGTGGTAAGCAAGGGGGCAACGCTTCCTATATTCGGATCGACATATTTCGTTACTTCCTCCCCATTACAGGATGCAAGAACGGAGGACAGCAACAGAAGCCACAAAAATATTTTACAAATATGCGTATTGGTGTTTGTCATAATTTTATTGTTTATGGGACATAAATATACTTACAAAAATGGTACACCCCGAAAACCAAAACAGATTTGCTTCATTTGAACAGGTGGGCCTCTGTCAGAGCAATCCACACCATGAATCCGATGAAGGGAGTGGTTCACAGTAAAATTCCAGGGCATTACCCCCGAAAACCTTTCCGGGAAACTTTGGTTTGCTTTTTCCCCTGATTTTCTTCAACGGCTGCAAAATCCATTGTTCTTTTCGGCCAGTTCCCTGAATGATGCCATCGAATTGATCATGCTGCTCTGCACCACGGGATCAGCCATCCACCGGGGGAATTTTGCCTTCTGGCAGGAAAAAATCCGGTACTCCACCTTGCATTGACCGCTGCTTATCGCCGTGATTTCCCAGCTTCCGCTGAGTTGCATTATTCTGTCCACTCCCGGTTGAATCGGGATATAGTCCGGGATACCGGTGAGAGAGAGACGCAGACTTTTGCTGCCGGATTTCTCCAAACAACGGTATTGAATGATACAGTCCTGGCTCTTAATCGGCCACGGAAATTCATAGCGCAAATAGACAATCCAGTTATCCGCATCCTCCTGGTTTAAAACCGAATATTCCTTCACGCCCTTCATCCATTTCAGGGTATATTCTTCATTTTTAATCAACTTCAGAATCTCTTCTTTGCCGGCCCTGACCCGGAATTCTGCTTTTATCTCCCGGGTTTGCCGGTTATTCCCGGCCGTGATCCACCGGTACCAGAGCGAAATGTCATTATCTTCCCTGATGAAGTCAAATACCGGCTCGTCAGCTGAAAGTTGTCCCATACCCGGGATGAATATCCAAAAAAATAATATGCCCGTTAAAGCAATGATTCTCATGGTTTGTTCCATTTTTCTGTTAAGGCTCTGTTTGTAAAAATATCAATGGAATCCCTGATGGCCTGGTCAATGGATCTGTATTCAATATTCAGCTCTGAAACCGATTTTTTATTGGAATAGAAGTTACTCACACAGAGGATTTTCATGTTGACTGAGCTAAGGCTGCTCTTCACTCCCAGCAGCCGGAGAAAATCTCCGCCACAGCCTATCATTCTCATGATGGGTACGGGAATTCTGACCATTACGGGTGTCTGGTGAGTGATCCGGTTCAGTTTGGTAAAGAAACCGGAATAGGAGAGATTTTCATTGACGATCAGGTATTTATTTCCATTCTTTCCTTTTTCGATCAGGGTACAGATAGCTACAGACACGTCTTTTACATGGACAAAGCTTTTACCCCCCGGAGGATAAAATATGATCCGCTTCTTCCAGCCCATCCGTACTATCCTTCCGGAACCCGGTCTTGAGACCATGGGTCCCAACATAAATCCGGGATGAACGATAAGCACATTTATGTCTCTGTTATTCTTCAGCAGGTATTCTTCAGCCTCCAATTTGCTTTTTGCATAGGCCAGCCGGCTGAATGGATAGCGGATCTTCCCAGTTTCATCTCCAGGTTCGCTTTCGGTACCGTATCCCAGGGTATTTGCCGTACTTACAAAAACAAATGTTTTTACCTTGCAATAGACGGCCGATGAAAAAAGCTGGATGGTGGTATTGCAGTTAATCCTCCAATATTCTGAATAATGAAGCAGGTTCTGCCGGGTTTCGGCAGCTGCATGGATGACGATATCCATTTCCTCCAGCAACCGGGTGAAATCATCAAACAAGGTGCCTTCAACCAGTTCCAGGTTGGGATGGGATGGCCCTGCATAAGCTGTTTTATCCCGGACCAATCCTTTAACTTTATATCCCTTTCCCAAAAGATCGGATACCAGATTTGAACCCAGTAATCCTGTAATTCCGGTGACAAAAATCTTTTTCATCAGGCGACCTCCCGCTTGATGGCTTTTGTCATAACCGGAAGTTTTATCCATACCGGCAGGATGCTTAACACAAACCATCCCAGGGGGTTCACCATGATGACTGAATCTCTCTTAAAGAGGTGGTTGATACTGAAGCGGGCTACCTTGTCAGGATTCAGCAAAGTGAGCTTTCCGAGAAATCCTTGTTTTTCAATTCGGGAAGTGATTTCCGGACTGGTTTTCATCGCTCCCGGATTTACCACACTGACAAAAACACTGGTATCTTTCAATTCGGCATTCAGGCTTCGTGAAAAGGAGTGAATAAAAGCTTTCGATGCCGGATACACCGTTTTGTAACCCATCGGCGAAAATGCGGCCATACTCGAAATATTCAGCACATAAGCGCTGGATTGGTTCATCAGGTTGGGAAGCAACTGATGGGTGAGAATGGAGGTTGCCGCCACATTCAGCTGGATAATGGCATTGATGTAATCCACACTTGCCTTAGTGAACGGCTTTGATCCCCCTAACCCGGCATTGTTTATTAATATCCTCACCCTGAAGTTTGAATTTATCCATTCCGACAAGGCCAGCACATTTTCAGTCACCGATAAATCGGTTTCGCAGAATGCAGTTTCCACGCCATACCGGGAAGCAATTTCGGCTGACAATAAGGAAAGATGCTGGTCGGGAAGACTGACCAAAATCAGGTTTATTTTACGCCTGGCCAGTTCAAAGGCAAACGATCGCCCCAGTCCCTGACTGGCTCCTGTAATTACAGCAAACTGTTTTTCTGTTTTTTGCATGGCTTCCATTGATTTTAAAGTTTTCGGGAGCAAATCTATGGCGACCGATGCATGAAATAGTGTGGATTTATAAGTCCGGACTCAAAAGTTGTGGTTTGGTTATTTTATTGATTTTCTACTGTTTATAGATTATGAAAGTACCGGTTTATAAAAACGGACCACTTTTTCTGTACTCCGAGGGCGTTTGATTGGTAATTTTCTTAAACGTACTGTTGAATGCCGTTTTAGAATTGAAACCCGATTCAAATGCAATGCCCAGCATGGAGTAATTGTTCATGTTCCCCTGGGCGATCATCTCTTTGGCCATTTCAACCCTGAATTTGTTGACATACTGAAAGAAGTTCTCATTGAATCCATGGTTTATCAGATAGGAAAGCTGATGGGGAGTGAGATTCATCATTTCTGCAAGTTTGATCAGATTCATTTCGGGGTCCCTGAAAGGCTTTTGTTCCTGCATGAGCCTGTTCAGTTTCGATTTCAGTTTAACCAGGTCATTATCGGCAAGGACCTTTCTCCTCACTTCAGAAGATGGATTTATCGTCTCCATTTCCAGGATCTCCTCTCCCTGCTGAAGCCTGACCGGAAATATCTCCTTTTGCTTTAAGGAAAAAAAGGCCACGCCAAACACTGTAATGAGCATCAGGGCATTGATCGGCAAACTGGCGTAATTTCGCGAAAATGTCACATTGTAAATGCTTACCACGATGATGATGGATAAAACGAGGAACAATATATATTCCAGCCACTTCAGGTCAATTTCGGTGGTATCTGATGCAAAATCCAGAATCTGCTTCTGATGTTTTCTTATTTTAACATAAGAATAAAACCCATAAAACAAACTCTGGAGTATGATCATACCCACTAAAACAGCCTTGTATTTGCCGGTTTCTCCTGAAGTTTCCTGAAATATCACGACTGTCAGAAATACGGCTGGCAATAACAGGTATATGGCATCTGAAAAGTGAAACTTATAACCGGGATTTACAAAAAACAGTACACTGAAAAAATAGATTATCGGAGTCAAAAACTGGATAAAACTTACCGATATAGCAAATACCGGACTTAAAGTAACGCCAAAAGCCAGATTCAGAATTTCATCAATCCAGAAAGTGCTCCACAGGAACATAAAAACCCCAAATCCTATATTGGCTTTTCTGTTTACTTTCAGAGGATTTGCAATTAACAGGAACGAAAGCAGGTTGAGCGATCCGAACAACAGAATAATTACAAGGATATTGAATTTAGCGATCATAAGTTATATGTTTGTATTTCAGGATATTCCCGTGAATGCTCCGCTATTTGGAATACCTTTATTAAAACAACAAGATCATCGGAAAAATA
Organism: uncultured Prolixibacteraceae bacterium; assembly: GCA_964461245.1. Classification (GTDB taxonomy): domain Bacteria; phylum Bacteroidota; class Bacteroidia; order Bacteroidales; family Prolixibacteraceae; genus UBA1413. The sequence goes on from CAYWTT010000112.1 coordinate 6,940, forward strand.
TTGTTTTTGTCCGTATATTTTCCCGGGATTTTGGTTTATCTGCAGAAACAGGTGTATTTACCGGTTTATCGCCGTGTCTGCCAAATAAATCAGGATGCATCCGGCGGGTAAAAACTTTTCTTAGGAAGCGGCTGCTTACTTGCGGAAAAGGATTTTTTCCTTGTCAGGATGGGTATTTGTGGAATTATTTTCCGTTTTTTTCGATGCTCTAATGGGCAGTGGAACGAGGAGTATTTTTCCCAGGTTGACCTTTTCTTCGCTCTCCGTAATCAGGATATGTTGAATTTGTTTTTCTTCAAAAGATGGATTGCTGATTTTCACGAAGTAATCGCCGGAATCGAGCATCGAAATGGTAAAATTACCTCCTTTATCCGTCATTGTGCCGACCACCATTCCAGCATCTTCTGAACGATACAGCGTTACCGAAACCATATTCATGGGTTGTTCTGTGGAAAGGTCAGAGATGCTGCCGGTAATACGTCCTTTCTTCGACGGATTGACACCGCCGCCGGCTTCCCCAACGGAAGGAAAAAGTAAACACAAAAGAGCGCAAATCAGCAGGATTTTCAAGAGTATCTTCCGTTTCCGGTTCTTTCGAATGGATATACCAATTCCCTTGTATTCCTGGAAATTGGTCAATAAATATTCCGGACCTGCCTGTTTTTGGGTAACTTTAGCGATCATTGCTTTCCTGTTTTCTGTTACCCCAAAATTGGCGTTTTCGAAAGGGCTATACGAGATTTTATGGGTGAATGGCGGATTTTCACCGATAACCGGACTATTTCAAGGCACAGGCTGAGATCCTGACAGTTCACTCCTGACAGAAGTTCAGATGCACCTGATCTCTGAATCGCACGGAAAATGGACGAAGGCCCGGCAGGGCAACAGGGACGGCTTTTTTAAAGTTGCTGTTTCCGGCAAATTACGGCACCATAATAAACAATAACCAAAAAGGCCAGGGTAGGGACCCAATAGGCCAATTCGATACTTCCGGCCTGGTCCGAAACAATTCCCTGGATCTGTGTCAGCACAGCAGCTCCGGCTATGGCCATGACCATTCCTGCCCCTCCCATTTTGGTATCTTCTCCCAAACCGGCAATCCCTAATCCATATATGGTGGGGAACATCAGTGACATACAGCCTGAAATTCCCACAAGGGCATAAACCCCGATGGCTCCCTTCCCATAAATGGTGACCATACAGCAAACCACAGCCAGGAATGCCAGGACAGTCAGCAAATGATGGGGTTTAAAGAATCTCATCAGGGCAGTGCAGGTAAAACGGGAGATGACAAACAGGAAAAGCGAAAGAATGTAAAAGGTGGCTGCCGTCTGTTCCGCTGTGCGGGGTAACAGGGCATCCAAGCCCACGGCATCACAAAGGTTATAAAATCCTGCCGACAAGGGTTCCACGCTCCGAAGGGCTGATACGACAGCATCTGTGCCGGCGTTTTCTCCAAGTCGGGCAATTACCTTATCAAGCTGCAGCTGCTGCATCACATACCTGATGATGAAAGACCAGACCGCAATCTGGGCACCCACGTAAAAAAACTGGGCAATTACAGCCCACACATAGTTTTTGTTTCTGATCAACCTCCGGAAGGTATTCCTCAGATCGAGGCATTTATTGTCTTCCCTCAACGCAGGCATCCGGGTAAAATAGATGGCCAGCAGAATTCCTACCATAACAACACCGATGGCCATATAGGTCATGGTCACGGCATTCAGCTCAACGGTCTGAATTTTAGTCAGTTCGTCAGCGGAGATGGAAGCTCTTTCCGCTGCATTCATGGTATTGAGCTGCGACAAAATAAAAACCTGGCTGATCACCACACCGGTAATCGCGCCGAAGGGATTGAATGACTGGGCGAAGTTGAGGCGCTGTGTGGCCGTTTGTTCAGGCCCAATGGCACATACATAGGAATTGGTGGCGGTTTCAAGTATGGAAAGTCCTGCAAAAAGAACCACAATAGCCAGCAAAAAAGTCAGGAAACCAATATCAATATTGAATCCTGAAATCAGCATGGCGGGATAGAATAAAAAGGTGCCGGTGGCATACATGCCGATTCCAAGCATCACGCCCGATTTGTAAGTGAATTTTTTGATGAACAGGGCTGCCGGGATGGCAAAGCATCCATACCCCAGGAGGTAACAAGCCACCTGAATCCATGCCGTTTTTGAGTCGTTCATGCTCATGATGCGTTTAAACGCTGCCAGCATGGTATCAGTCAGATTATTAGGAACCGCCCACGCAAAAAACAGGGAGGTGAGTAAAATGAAGGGAAAGGTTATTCCTTTGGGAATGATCCGGTGATTTTCCATAAGATGATGTAAAAGCACTTAATTGAATTTATGCTGAACGGACAAC
>CAYWTT010000113.1:0-9248 GCA_964461245.1 uncultured Prolixibacteraceae bacterium
GATCTCTTTATATTCCAACTCATCGTAATAGCGAAGGTTAAAAACGATTCTTTGTCTTTCGGGTAACTGAAGGATAGCCTCCTGAAATTTGCGTATAATTTCATCACCATTTACAGGTTCGTGTACTGCCACTTCCTCATTCCATTTTTCTGATAATATGCTGATCTTATCCTTCCCCTTTTTCTTTCTTTGCAACAACCTGATGCATTCATTGGTTGCTATCCTGAACAACCATGTGGATATTTTGCTTTGCCGGTTAAAGGAGCCTGAATGCCGATATGCGTTGATAAATGTCTCTTGAAGAACGTCCTCGGAATCTTCGTGCGATACCATTAACCGGCGTATATGCCAGTATATGCGTTCCTTATAGGTATCCATAAGCAGCGTAAATCCCTTTTCCCGGGTAGATGCTTCGGCCATCAGATTAAGAATATTTTCGTCGGAACCGTTAACCATTAATAATAGTGAGTTTTGACATTTGAAAGAGGAAATCTCAGAAAGTTAAATCCAAAGCTTTAATATTCTTATCTTTTTCTGTCAGACTCATGATATAGGAAATTGGTTTTCCACCCCTTATTCCCAAATCTTTGAATCTTAATTAAAGACGTGCCTTGTTTTTTTTAGTATAAATTTAACTTTTAAGGGAAAGTCGTTTCAAATAAACATACGTATAAACGAATAAAAGATAACGACCATGAAAAAAACAGGAATAGTAACCGCGCTTTTTTTCTTTATTCTGGCTTTTAGTGGATGTCAGAAGGAAGAATTTGTAAATCAGAACGATAGCCTGCTTCTTGATCAAGAGACTGTGGCTGAACAGCTACTTGTTGATCTGGATGCATTGGTTGATGAGGCAGTGGACCTGAAATTCAGCCTGCTTAAATCGGCATCCGTCGAAGGTCAATATTATCTCACCAGTTGTCCGTCGATCATTTTGAACCTGACTGGCGGTCAGAAAGTGATGACCATTGACTTCGGAGAAAGCTGCAAAGGGAAGGACGGAAGGATCAGATCCGGAAAAATCATAGTTACTTCCACCTCTCCGGAGAAATTTGCCATCAATCGGGTAAAGGCCTTTGAGAATTTTTATGTGGATGGGAAAAAAATAGAAGGGAAAATCGCAAAAAACATTACGCTGAACAGGGAAGACCACACTAAAGTGGCTGAACTTGAAGAGGATGTGACCATAACATTCCCCGACAACGCCGGTAAGGCCACTCGTAAGGCCTTGCTTACCAGGGATTACCACTTGAACATTCTGGGGAATCCGAAGGATAATGTGATTACTTCATGGGGTTTTGTTGAATTCACCCGTAAAAGCGGTCTTAAGGTAACTAAAACAATAACCGAAGCCAATCCCCTGGTTTTTAAAATGGAATGCCACCAGGTGGTTAGCGGGATCGTTACCTTTAATACAAGCGACAACCGCACATGGACTTTGGATTATGGAAACGGGGACTGCGATAATAAGGCAATTCTCACCAAAAACGGGGAATCAAAAGAAATAAAACTTAAATGATCTTTCCTCCACGGAAGGGGTTGAAAAGTAAGGATGAGACTGGCATTCCTGCATGAAAACCATTTCCGATCATATTATCCCGGGTTCACGACCAGCTGGTTTCCTGAGATAGCCTCTCTGGGATTCCCAGGCTTCAAGGTCAAACTGTCTGTTGAGCTGATAAAAAATGTTGTTTTCCCCGATATAAGGCTGAATGATTCCAATCACGATAAAATCGGCAAGGAGTTGTTCAGCCTTTCTGTATGGCAGGCAAGCCCTCCGGGCATAGGCCGAAACGGTAATAAAATCGTATTTATTAAGGTAGTCCAGCAGAAACCGGAGGGCTTCATCCCACTCCACCAGTATTCCCTGTGGTTGCTTCTGCTTTCTCCATACATCAATCATCACCTTTGAGGCCAGCCGGTTTTCGTCATGGTAACGGATGTATGCCATCCATTTGTTGTTTTCATCTTTGGCAAAATGAGGTTTTACAGGGCTGGATTCCACTATGACCTGAAGTACGGTTTTGCCTTCCGTATGCCATTGTTTAGTGGTAAATGGGATCGGCGGTTTGCTGTAAATCCGGGCAGCCGCTTCGACCATGTAATACTCCTCGTCTGACTGCACACCCACAATATGACCGTTGTCTTTCACCCCGATCAGCAGACTACCTCCATCGGTGTTGGCAAAAGCCACCAGCGACCGCGCGATCTTTCTTGAATCGCTGATACAGAATTTGAAATCCTGTCGCTGATGTTCACCCTCTTTGATGAGGTCGTTTAAGCTTTTATCCACAACCTGTTTTTAAATGCAATTTTACACATTTTCATCCATTGTGCCCAATATACGGGTCCAAAGTCAGCTTGCCCGTGGCATGGTTCAGGTGGGATAAGTAATGGTCTGCCTGGGGAACGGGCTTTAGGGATGATAAAGGTTCATGCGGCACTCAGTACAGTCAAACTCCAGCCGGAAACGCTTTCTGCCGTCAACCAGGAAGAGGGGTTCTTTCCACTGCATCTTTCTGCTGTTTTTTTCACGGGGACAATACCCCAGATGATACTTCAAACAATGTTTCATGGTCATTAATCTTCTTCCCGCGTAATCACGGCTTACCTCCAGGGCCGGTTCTATTTTTTCGGCCCCATGATCCCGGTAAAACTTTTCAGCAAGGTGGTTACTCACGTTTCCCAGATAGGAGACTGCAGCAACCGGCCATCTGAAATCTTTATCTTCCTTTTTGACGGATGGTAACGCTCTTTTGCGCCTTCTCTCTTCGCAGAATGCTTCAAGAAACTCCCGCCGTATGGCATTGGTCTTGGATACTGGCATGAAAAACGGTTGGTCCCATGTGATTTTTACATCCGTGATTTCAAAAGGGGTATCCCCCGATTTTGACAGCTGTTCCCTGATAATATCTCCGGCTTTTTCCGGTTGACGGGAAATCTGTTTTTCTATGATGAATTTCTTTTCCAGCATGATCCCGTTTTCATCAGTTCCTTTCAGCACAAGGCCATCAGGGATAAAGCGGAGCTCAACCTTCAGTTCGATTTTCCGCTGTGTCCGACTGGCTTTTAGTTTTTCAGAAAAAGCATGGTTGTAATTCCTGAAAAGGGAAGTACCTGGCGTAATTTCCGCACTTTCAGCCAGAAGAAGGCGGTTCCCGTCTGCCACATTAACTTTAGCCCCGTTCAACCTCCCTTCTGAGTACCAAGTGATCCCATCGTTATTGGACAGGGGCATCAGCCTATCGATTATCAGGCGGTTGCCTGAAGAGTTGATTGCTGTTCCCACGGGTTCACCGGCCGATTTAGGTGTCTCAAAAGAAGTGATGTCTGTTTGGCGTCCGGTTATGAAGTAGTGGCTGGTGCCTCGCGAGAAGGTTTTAACTGGATCGGGATCAAAATCAAACCAGACCTTACCCGAAGAACTTTTCCTGTATTCGGGATTTCCATCCAGGAAGGCATCGATCTTTTTCCGGTAATATGCGGTGATATTTTTCAGATAGTTGAGATCCTTCAGGCGGCCTTCGATCTTGAAACTGGAGATGCCGGCGGCTGCCATTTCCGTCAGGTAACCGGAAAGGTCAAGGTCTTTCAGCGACAACAGGTGTTTATGGGAGAGGATTACATTTCCACTGGCATCTTTCAGGTCGTACAACTTCCGGCAGGGTTGGGCACAAACCCCCCTGTTCCCGCTTCGTTCCCCGGAAGCCAGGCTCATATAGCACTGGCCACTCATGCTAACACAGAGAGCCCCGTGGACAAAAGCCTCCAGTTCTACGGTTGAGAGGCTTCTGATCTCCCTGATCTGTTCCAGGGTCAGCTCGCGGGCCAGAATCACCCGGCTGAAACCTGCTGATTCCAGCCAGCGCACTTTCTCCGGATCTGCATTATGGGTTTGGGTGCTTGCGTGCAACTCAACGGGGGGTATGCCCATCCTTAGTATTCCCATATCCTGGATGATCAGGGCATCGATACCTGCGTGGATAAGTCCGGTTATGATCTTTCGTGCCTCTTCCAGTTCATGGTCGAAGAGAATCGTGTTAATAGCGGCATACACACGGGCGTGATACAGGTGGGCATAACGCGTTGCCCTTTCAATATCCTGAATGGAATTTCCGGCCTCTGCACGGGCACCGAAACGTGGTGCCCCGATATAAACTGCATCCGCCCCAAAATTGATGGCTGTAATCGCGGCTTCCGCGTCCCTGGCCGGAGCCAGCAGTTCGATGGGCTTCGTCAAATTCATCTGATCAATTTTTCACTCTTCATTGCCGACTGACTTGGTTGTTCGGGCGGGCTTCATTTTTCATTTATTCCCTTTCATCCATTCAAAGGTCTGGTAATGTTCAGCGGTCATGCCCAATGCGTTATACACGGCGTGGGCGTTGATATTTGATTTGTCGGCGTATAGCCTGATGCCCTTCAGCCCGGGATCTGAGATCACTTTTTCCTGTAAATGGATGTACATCTTTCGGAAGGCCCCCAATCGCCTGTATTGAGGAAGGACATAGACTGACTGGATCCAAAGAACGGTGCCATTCCTCCAGTCACTCCATTCAAAGGTGGTGAGGAGGGAACCGATCACCTCACCGCTTTTCTCCGTGATATAGTATTTCCCCTTTGCCGGATCATCAAATACTGCCCTGACGCCGCGGTCAACCACTTCCGGGTCCAGTATAAGCAGTTCTGTTTCCATTGCCATGGCCAGCTGAAAGGCGGCGATCACAGGGGCATCTTGCTGTTTTGCTTCTCTGACGATCATCTTTTGTCGTTTTGGTTTCGAAAGCATAAAAAAGGCGGGACCTGCGCCCCGCCTTTTAAGAGGGCGTGGCTTAAAACGCGCCCTGAAAGTCAGTTCATTATGCCGGCATTTCAGGTAATGACCATGGTTTCCGGTATGTATGTTTTATCAGCTCGGCAGCAAAATCCGAGGCAGAAACCGGTTGGGTCCAGTCTTTATTAAAGGTCGGGTGGCCGTCGTGGATGGCGAAACCGTCCTTGATGACTGTCTTGATCGTTTCATTACCGATATTGGTGAACTTCATGTTCATTCCATCCCACAGGAGTTCTTTGTTGAGTCCCTGCAAACGGACGGCGAGAACACCCATCACCACCATTTCGTTGAATGGTCCGGCTTCGCTGAAATCGGAGGCGGTTTTAACCCTTGACTCAGGACTTTCCTTACAGGCACGTACCCAGTCCATTTCATGTCCGCCACCCGTGCCATTATCGATACGCCGACGGAATTTGGGTGCTTCCGGAACGCGCCCTGAGAGCAACCAGGGATCTTTTCCATAGCATCCGCAGATCAGTTTGTCTTTGGTTCCGTGGAAAATAACGCCACCACCACTGTTGTTCATATCTTTTCCTGCAGGCCACCCTTCGGGTTTCATGGGCTGGAGACCGCCATCATACCAGGTTACTTCCACTTCCTTCAGCTGGGCGTTTTTCTTCATTCCTTTCCATGGACGCTTCGGTGTGCGGGCCGGGAACACCAGGCGGACCATCTGCGCATTGGGAGCACAGTCATTCAGCAGCAGGGTGGAACTTCCCTGTGCTTTGGTCGGATAACCCAGTTCCAGTCCGGCAAATACGGGATGAAGAATGTGACAGGCCATATCGCCCAGTGCACCGGTCCCGAAATCCCACCAGCCACGCCAGTTCCAGGGAGTATAAAGTGAATGGTAAGGCCGCATCGGGGCAGGGCCGATGAAAAGATCCCAGTCGAGTGTGTCGGGAACCCACATTCCGGGTTCAGGGCGATTCAGACCCTGTGGCCAGATCGGACGGTCGGTAAAGGCTTCCACTTTGGTAACCTCACCGATTTCACCATTGGCCAGCCATTCACAAACCAGATTGACTCCTTCGCCTGAGGAACCCTGGTTGCCCATTTGGGTGGCTAATTTATACTTCTCAGCAAGTTTGGTAAGCAAACGGGATTCATACACGGTGTGGGTCAACGGTTTCTGGACATAGACATGCTTGCCCATCGTCATGGCATGAGAGGCTACGATACAGTGGGTGTGATCAGCAGTGGCTACCACCACGGCATCAATCGATTTGCCCATCTCATCGAACATTTTGCGCCAATCCTTGAACCATTTGGCTCCCGGGTATTCTTCAAAGACACCGTTCTGCTTGCAGTATCCCCAGTCCACATCGCAGAGAGCTACAATATTCTGGGATTTCAAATGCTTCAGATTGGCATTACCCATACCGCCTACCCCTACTCCGGCAATATTCAGTTTGTCACTGGGTGCTACATGACCCATACCTGATACTACATTGCTCGGAAGGATGGTAAATCCTACCGCAGCAGCGGCTGATGTTCCTAAAAATGCCCTGCGGGAAATCCCGCTTTTTTCAGTCTTTTCGTTCATAGCTAATTAGTTATAATAAATAAATATTGAATTAAGGATTTGAATTATAAAAAATCAGCTAAAGATAGGGAAAATTCATTTTTGAAAAAATAATAAATGTTAAAGCTCCTTTAGACTCTGTTCTTTATGGTTGGGCTCCGGTCTCTCCCCCTTTTTACCGGAATCACTGCCGCTTTTCACATCGTCGTTGTTAATGCTTCGCTTTGCCTTTTTAATCTGATCTTTCATCTGACCAAAACGGTAGGAAATATTCAGTCTTAATTGGCGGGTGTAATTTAAAGATCCTGAGATTTGCCTGAAGGTCGGATCGTCATAGTTCATTTCATATTTCATCCTTTTTCTGAACGGATCGGATACCGAGAGAGAAAGTGACATCTTCTTCTTCAAGAGCTGTTGGGAATAGGATAAACTTGAAAAACAATAGTTGGAGGAATGCCCCTGAAGTGTGATCCCTGAGGAGAAAATGCCGAGGTTCCCCGAAAAAGTACCGTTATTCCAAGGATTGTATCTCGCATACATGTAACCGTTGTAACTCAACCCTTTGTTTTTAAGTCCTCTGCTGTCGTTGCCTTCAAGAATGGAATAATTCATCCCGAGATTGGTATTGATGTTGATCTTTTTACCGATTTTAACCGATCCATAGATATAACCGCCGTAACGTTGGTTCTTCCCGATGTTTTCGTAGGTTGAAATGCTGACTCCATTAGGTTGTACCGTGGTGATGGATGTGATGGAGTTGTTGGTTACTGCATAATTTAGTCCCAGGTTAACGTTGTATTTCTGAGAAAATTTACCATAAGAAAAATCAAACGTATGGGCAATTTCTGAATCAAGCCTGGGATTTCCATACCGGATGTTCAGCGGATCTATGTCGTTGTAAAACGGGTTAAGATAATAGATCCCGGGTCGGGAAAGCCGTTGTGTGTAGGACAGCTTGAGATTTTGTCCCTTTTCAAGGGTTTTTGACAAGGTAATATAGGGTACCACGTTAAACATTTTATTGGTGAAGGTGGTATCTTTAAGGGAGGAAAAGAGTCCGTCGTTGATGGTACCTTCGGCCCGCAACCCGGCTTTGAAACTGATTTTTTTAACTTTAAGCACATATCCCCCGTACCCTGCAATAATATGCTGGTCATAATCAAGGTCATTGATGCGGGTAGGGTCACGGACCCATCCCTTAACCAGGTCGTCCCACAGAAAAATGTCGGAGTTGCTCACATTCTGCCGAAGGATATATTTTACCCCGCTCTCAATCTGGTGTATTTTGGAAAGCGGGTCATAATAATCAAGTTGAAAGGTGTGTTCTCTCCCTGTGGCCTCATTGAAAGTTTTCTGCCGGTAAGAAGTATAGTTCAGTATTCTTTGTATCTGATTTTCGCTGTATGTTTTTTGGGGCGAATTGTCAAGTTTATAGGAGATCGTAAATGTTTTGTCCGGTTTTTTGAAACTTCTCTGATAATCGATATTTCCGGAGAGACTCCCGAATTCATTGTGTGATTTGGATATATTCTCAAAATGACGTGTCATATTCCGGTCCACATCAAAATCCCGGGTTTCATTCGTTCCTGTGCCGTTGAAATTTCCTCCGTAGCCCCAGAAAGAGAGACTGATCAGGTTGAGCGTATCTATCTCATAGCTGGCTTCCCCCATCATCATCCGGTATCTGCCGTAATTTTTGTATTGGCCATCCGATTCGCTGAACCGGTTGGCAGTGCTCAGAAAATTCTCCCTGTCGCTAAATGATACACTGGCCGGTCGACGCATTTCATTGTAATTGTAATTCATGGAGAATCCGAATTTTTTAACCTTGGAGGTTGCATACAACCCTCCCGAGTACCCTCCTCTGGAATCTGCCCCTGCATTCACATTGCCCATAAAGCCATCCAATTGTTTCTTTGTGGTGATGATATTGATAATCCCTGCTGTCCCTTCGGCATCATATTTTGAAGAAGGATTGGTGATCACCTCGATGTCCCGGATGGTACTGGCTGGCAAACTCCGCAGCACATCCTTGGGATTCTGTGAGAGCATGGAAGAGTTTTTCCCGTTTAGCAGGATTTTGAAACTGGAGGATCCTCTGACCTGAATATTGTCTTCCCCATCTACGGTAACCATAGGAACTTTTCTCAGCATTTCAAGGGCGTTGCTGGTCTTTGATTCGGGATCGGTCTCCATGCTGTAGATGATTTTATCCACTTCCGTGCGTACCAGCGGTTTGGCGGCCACTACGGTCACTTTGTCGATTTTTTCATCCGAAACGGCCATCCTCACTGTCCCCAAATCCACCTTGGTTATGTTCTCATCGAAGGAAACGGAGGTTTTTACCATCTGATATCCGACAGAATGGAATATCATATCAAATTTTCCGGGTGAATTCAGGATTACGTCGAATTTTCCCGAGACATCAGCTGCCAAACGTTTTACCACACCCTGCTCTTTCTGAATGGTTATGGTCACATAGGCGATTCCTTTTCCTGACACGGAATCGGTAACGATCCCTTTCACCTCAAATTCCGAAGGAAGGATATAGGCAAAGATCTCTGTAGTAAATGAAAAAGTCAATAATATAACTATCAGTAATGTAGCTGCTTTTATATTAATAAGCATATTGTAAATTAAGATTAATATTTAAATGGACACATACAATCAGATCCAATGAAAAATTGTCATTCTGGCATGATTTTTTTTGTTTAATATGATTGGGGAGGCCGAATTGACAAATGGTGTAGAACTATATTCTTCTACCCTCTATTGCAAAATAAATTTAAACGGAAACTTCACCCACTTCCCTTTCATCTGCGAAATATCAACGTCTGGAAGGTTTTTGACTGTCAGGGCGGCTTCCTGGATCAAGACCGGAGAATTCTT
>CAYWTT010000114.1:0-9205 GCA_964461245.1 uncultured Prolixibacteraceae bacterium
CATTTCAGTTGGGAAATCATCTCTGGACCCATGCCGGTGTAGTGCAAAGATGGTACGATACATATCTTCGCAATCAGATTATCCCTTCGGACATTAACCTTGCTTTCACGCTGAACCGTCTGTTCAGAGACTATTATCTTCCGCTTTTTCACGTTGCCTTAACAAGGGGAGGAGACGAAGAGGACGGGGGTATCTTTTGGGCTGATCTCCAGGAGACATTGGAAGATCCTTTGTCTGGGTATCACCAGATCATCGGACACACCAAGGTCAGATCCTGTGGATCCTTTCCTTTCGCCCGGATAAAAGAAACCTCTGTAGCTTATGTGGACTGTCTGGAAACCAAAGCCGAGTTTTATACGCTCAGGCTGGAGCCAGCTACTGGCAGATCTTCAGTTGAAGGAGGCTGATCACTCTTTTTATGATCTCCGGGAGATAATCCCTGTATTCATTAAAATTCCATAAATAAACGGTGTTAAGCAAATTATAAAATCCGGGGCTGGTTACAATTTATTACCTTTGATAAGGTTTTACATGCGATGATTTCACGCTTAAAAATCATCCGTGAGTTTAATGGTAAAAAAATAGATTAGCATGTTAATTAGTAAAGTGTTCGGAAGAGAGATTTTGGATTCACGTGGTAACCCGACAATCGAGGTGGAAGTGACTCTGGAATGCGGTGCCGTTGGACGGGCAGCCGTTCCATCGGGGGCGTCAACAGGTGAAAATGAAGCCATTGAGCTTCGTGACAATGATAAAGGCCGTTTCCTCGGAAAAGGCGTTTTGAAAGCGGTTCATAATGTGAACAATGTAATTGCGGGGGAGATCACTGGAATGTTGGCCTCTGATCAGGTTGCCATTGATAAGAAGATGATTGAACTCGATGGGACCAAAACAAAATCGAATCTTGGTGCAAATGCTATCCTGGGTGTTTCCCTGGCTGTTGCCAAAGCTGCTGCCGTATGTCTTGATATGCCGTTATACCGTTATATAGGGGGTGTCAATGCGAAGACCCTGCCTATTCCTATGATGAATATCATCAACGGCGGAAGCCATTCCGATGCTCCGATTGCTTTCCAGGAATTTATGATTCGTCCGATCGGTGCCCCCTCTTTCAGAGAAGGACTCCGTATGGGAGCAGAAGTGTTTCATCATCTGAGGAAAGTGTTGCACAACCGTGGTCTGAGCACGGCCGTTGGCGACGAGGGGGGCTTTGCTCCTGTATTAAACGGCACTGAAGATGCACTGAACTGTATCATCGAAGCCATTAAAAATGCCGGATATAAACCCGGACGTGCCGAAGACGGCGGAGATATTTCTGTAGCCATTGACTGTGCAGCCTCCGAGTTCTTTATGGACGGAATATATGACTATTCAAAATTTGAAGGACAGCAGGGAGCTAAAAGAACCACCTCCCAACAGGTGGACTACCTTGCCGAACTGGCAGCCAAATTCCCGATTGACACAATTGAGGATGGAATGAGTGAATGCGATTGGAATGGTTGGGTGGAGCTGACCCAAAAGATGGGCAACAAAATTCAACTCATAGGGGATGACCTTTTTGTCACCAACGTGGAATACCTGAAAAAGGGAATTGAGCTGGGAGCTTGCAACTCCATTCTGATCAAGGTAAACCAAATCGGTACCCTCACTGAAACTCTCAACGCTATCGAAATGGCTCACCGTGCTGGCTATACGACCGTTACCTCTCATCGCTCTGGAGAAACAGAAGACGCCACTATTGCCGACATCGCAGTGGCTACCAATAGCGGGCAGATCAAGACCGGTTCACTGAGCCGCTCCGACAGAATGGCCAAATACAACCAGCTCCTTCGGATTGAAGAAGAACTTGGGGACGCCGCCATTTACGGATACAAAAAGGTGATGAAAAAATAAAATACGGACATTCTGGAACATAAAGAGGCTGACCTTTTGGGACAGCCTCTTTTTTAATACATTCCACCTTATTACGGTATCACTGATCCCGGATCATTCTCTTTTCTTTTCCAGCTTTGACCTGAGCAGGTAAACCAGGACCAGAGCAAGGCCTCCGAAAATCAGAATCATTGAAATGTACATCGGAGGTTCTGGAAGTTCGGAATATTTATCAAACATTGCCCCGACAAATAAACCGACTGCGAGGCCAATCATAAATAATCCCCACTTAAATGTTGCATAACCGTTCACTTTGATTGAACGGGGTTCGCTCTTAAACAACTTGGGATCGGCTCCCTTTTCAATCAACGCCATCCGTTCCTTGTTGCGGGTTGTGTATACCACATAAACGATCGCGAAGATCATTAAGAATAAAGATACTGTGATTACAATAGGTTCCATAACGATGTTTTTTGTGTTAATTTTCTTTTTCGGTGATATGACGCACACATCGGTTCCAGGTTACAAAACAGTGTCTTGTTTTTGAAAAAATGAAAAAAATAAGCTGAAATGGTCTGAATTTCATCCTATGATGAATATCTGACAATATTTTTTAAGCGTGTAGCGTAACCAATTTGGAATCTGTGCGTCAAAAAACTGTATATATGTCGGTGGAAGAACTTGCGATCATACGGAGCGTACAGCAGGGCGATGTAAAGTCGTTCTCTTATTTGGTTAACCAGTACCAGAATGTGGTTTTTTCCATCGCACTGAAAGTTCTCAAAAACCGGGAAGATGCAGAAGAAATGGCACAGGAGGCTTTTATCAAAGCATTTCGATCCATCCACACCTTTCAGGGAAAATCGAAATTTTCAACCTGGATGTTCAGCATCACGTACAATACCTGTATCACGTATGCCCGGAAAAAAAAGATCCGGACCAGCCCGATTGAACAGGTTCAGGTGAACGAAGGGGAAGATGATGGCAATTTCGGAGAGTTTCCGGAAGAGGCGAGGACCAGATATCTTGAATTGGCTTTAAAGCAGCTTTCTGAGGAAGATTACATGCTGGTCGTCTTTCACTATTATGAAGATCAAACCATCGAGGAGATAAGCCAGGTAACCGGACTGAGCAACGCAAATGTAAAAGTGAAGCTCTTTCGCGCCCGAAAAAAGCTTTACGACCTCATGCAGGATTTAATGAAAAAGGAAGTATATTCGGAGCTATGAAAATGATCAACAGCGATAAGGAGTTGAATAGGATGATGAAGGAGATCACCCTGGAATCACCGGGTTCAGATTTTTCTTCCAAAGTGATGGAGTCGATTTTACCGTACGCCGAAACTTACCCTAAAGCTGAACCTCTCCTTGGCAGGAAATTCTGGATTTTGGTCTCCCTTTTTGTTTTACTGGCTTTACTTTTTATCCTTTTTTCTGGTAATATGCCCAGTTCCGGGAAGAATGGGATGATGGAACAGTTTTTACCTGATCTTCCTAAGATTGATTGGAGTCACTTCAGGAATCTGTTTTCTGCTTTTTTGGAAAAGAGTACTTCCCTGGGCTGGACTCTGGGCTCACTTATGGGAGGTGCGTTAATCCTGTTGCTGGCCGATCAACTTTTCGCATCTTCCCTTTTTGGGAAAAATGAAATCAGTAACACTCTTCAATAGCCAGGAAATTGTTTACGTATTCATCAATTCCGTTTTCCAGTTCAGTAAACGATTTGGAGTATCCAATTTCCCGGAGTTTCTGGATTTCAGCTTCCGTAAAATACTGATATCGGCTTCGCAGGTCTCTCGGAGTATCCACAAACTGGATTTCCGGATTGATCTTCATGCTGTCGAAAACGGCATTGGTCAGATCCAGATATGTGCGGGCTTTACCAGTTCCCACATTGTATATGCCTGAATTCTTCTGGTTCTCAAGGAAGAACAACATTACTTCCGCAATATCATCTACATAAACAAAATCCCGCTTCTGTTCACCGTCGGCCACATCATCACGGTGTGACCGGAAAAGTTTCATTTCACCTGTTTCCTTTATTGTCTTGAAAGCATGCAACACCACGGAGGCCATTCTTCCTTTATGATACTCATTAGGCCCGTATACATTGAAAAACTTCAACCCGGCCCAGAAATGAGGGGCTTTTTTCTGGTTGAGCACCCACACATCAAAGTCATGCTTCGACCAGGCATACAGGTTAAGGGGTTTCAGGTTGGCAATGTTGTGATGGTCATCCGAAAAACCTTTTTCACCATTGCCATATGTTGCGGCTGAAGATGCATAAACTATCGGAACTTTGTATTCCGTACATGCCCTCCAGAGATTCTGGGAATAGCGAAGGTTCAATGCTTCATAACTTTCGGGTTCCTGACCGATGGTGTCGGTTCGGGCTCCCAGATGAAAAATCATCTCCACCCGGTTTCGGTTCCCCTCGAACCAGGTTAAAAAATCATCACGGTCAATAAGTTGTGAGTATTGTTTGGATTGAAAGTTACGTTCCTTTGAGCTATCATCGTAACGGTCAACCAGAACCAGGTTATTGAATCCTGACCGATTCAATTTCCCGACAAAATAACTGCCTATAAAACCAGCAGCACCGGTAACAACGATCATTATTTTATTCTACGGTTAGGTTCAGCATTAATTCATTTCTGTTTTCTGAATACAGATCGTTTAACTTAATAAACTTCCCTATAAAATAAATATTGTCTGACATGCTTCTTTTTTTTACGATTTCAGAAAATAATGCAGTGGTATTTCCGGGATCAGGTTCAACAGCATGGCTTTATCAAAAAAGCTGCGGATGGCTCTCTCACCTTCAACTCCTAAATTGACAGTGAAGTTGTTTACATATAATGAAATATGTTTCCGAATAACCTCGTCATCCATTTCTTTGGCATTCTCTTTGACAAATCCAGCAGAAGCTCCGGGATTTTCCAAGGCATAGAGCACACTTTTTTTTAAAACCCTGTCCAGCTTTATCAGTATTTCCAAAGGAAGGGAGTTGTCGGCTGCAATTCCGCCGAGTGGGATCGGCAAAGAGGTTTCATTTTCCCAGCGTTCACCCAGGTCATCCAATTTATGCAATCCCCGTTTCTCAAAAGTGAACCGGTTTTCGTGAATTATCACGCCGGCATCTGTTTCCCCCTTAAGCAAGGCATCTTCAATGTCTGAAAAAAGATATTCACGTTTCTCCTTTACTTCGGGATAAAACAGGGAAAATAGCAGGTTCGCGGTTGTGTATTTTCCCGGGATGGCCACACAATTCAGATCCATTTTACCGGGAATACCCGGATTTTTGCTGATGAGCAAAGGACCGTTCTTCCTGCCAAGGGCACTGCCTGTACTGAGCAACAGATAATTTGACGCCACATATGCAAAAGCATGATAGCTGAGCTTGGTTACCTGGATGTCATGGCTGAAGGCTTTCCTGTTCAATTCCTCCACGTCGGTCATGGTTACATCGAAGGTCAGTCCTTCGGTGTCAACCTTTCCGTGAATCATTGCATCGAAAATAAAAGTATCGTTGGGGCATGTTGAAAATCCCAGCGTAAGCTTCATATTTCAGAATTTTGCCGCAAAATTAGCAAAAACACTGAACCCCGGCTGCAAGTTCCGATAAAACCTTCAGGAGATTGCATTTCAGATTTTCCAGGGCAAGCGGTATATCCCATTTTGACTGGCTGCGGGGAGTCACCATATTTGAAATTGCGCGGATTTGAAGGCAGGGAATTCCCTGCGAACGGCAAACATAAAACACGGCTGCCCCTTCCATACTCTCCACCTGGGCAGAAAACCGGCTCTTCAGGGCAGCGATCGATGATTCCCTTCCGTGACTAATACTGGCGGTGATGCCTTTTACCTCCGGGAGAAAAGAGGCCACTTTCCGTCCATCGGCTTTTAGTACCCGGTTCTCAAAGGGAAATTCATCTGGATGCATAAAACCGCTGTCAAACAAGGTTAGAAACTCCTCTTCTTTTTCAATTCCCAAATCCCCAAATTCTTCCTCCACCACATTGACCACATCTCCGATTTTTACCTGTTCAGATAACCCTCCGGCGATACCGGTGTCGATAACAAGGGAATAGCCGTTTCCAATCAGTGTTTGCGTAAGAAAAAAAGTCGTGAATGTGGCACCAATTCCCGTTATCAGGAGGTCAAAATCCAAACTGTTGTAACGGTATGTTTTTAAATTTTCACTTTTCGTGTGGATGTGTTTGCATTCATCAGTTAAAAGTTTAACCTCCATTTCTGTGGCTGCCACAAATAATATTTTCATCGGAATCTTTTCCACACTCTGTTTTATATTCTATTCATACTGATTTTCTAAAAAAAGGTTAATCTTTGTATTCAATTTCTTATACCTGCCACAATGGAAGTTTCATTACACAGCGATCACAGCAGCTATAGGCGGATCGATAAATATGATCCCGAAAAACTGGCTGAGCTGGCTTTTCATTATGAGAAGATCCTTCAGTTGCTGGGCGAAGATACTACACGTGAAGGACTTCACAAAACACCACACCGTGTTGCGAAAGCCATGCAGTTTCTTTTGCAGGGATATGAAATGAATCCGGTTGATATGCTTCAATCGGCTATGTTCAGGGAAGATTATAAACAGATGGTGATTGTCAAGGATATTGAAATTTATTCCATGTGTGAACATCATATGCTTCCCTTTTTCGGGAAAGCCCATGTAGCTTATATCCCGAACGGATACATAACCGGTTTAAGTAAAATTGCACGGGTGGTCGATGTTTTTGCCCGCCGGTTGCAGGTTCAGGAACGACTTACTTCACAAATCAAGGATTGCATCCAGAATACATTGAAACCTTTGGGCGTAGCTGTCGTAATTGAGGCACAGCATCTTTGCATGCAGATGCGTGGTATCCAAAAGCAACATTCCATCACCACCACTTCCGATTTTACCGGAGCATTTGAAAGAGTAGCCACCCGGGAAGAGTTTATCAAACTGATCGGATCAAAACTCTCCTGATCAGATCTATACAAAGGAGTAGGGAGCAAAAGGCAAGGATCATGGAGCAAATGACTTGGGGTACAGAGTTTCGTCACATGCGAGATGGAGCCAATGAAAAAAGTGAAAAGTGAAAAATGACGTCCGAAGGGCAAATGACACCCAAAGGGCCTCTGACCATCATCCTGACAAGATAAAGCGTGTACGGGACCGCATACCGGCGTTCGCCAGGTAGCGGAATGACCACTAATGACACACGCAGCGCCATTGACCTCCCATGAGGTGTAACTAATGACGCCCGTAGTGCAAATAAAATGTGCTTCTTTCCAGGAATCCCCTTTGGAAAAACTATTTATCTTTGTTTTTGAGATGAGTGGTGAAAACAAATATGTGGAAACTCCCCTGATGAAGCAGTATTATGCGGTGAAGGCCAAACATCCGGATGCGGTGTTGCTTTTCAGGATAGGAGATTTTTATGAGACCTTTGGCGACGATGCCATAAAAACTGCGGATATTTTGGGTATTACCCTGACTCATAGGTCAAACGGCGCCGCAAGCTATGTGGAACTTGCCGGATTCCCTTATCATGCCCTGGATACTTATCTACCTAAGCTGGTCAGGGCAGGACAGCGGGTGGCCATATGTGAACAGCTGGAAGATCCCAAACTGACCAAGAAAATTGTAAAACGGGGAATCACGGAGTTGGTTACTCCGGGTGTGTCCATTAATGACAATGTTCTCGAAAACCGGGAGAATAATTTTCTTGCATCGGTCCATTTTGACAAGAAGATGGCCGGAGTGGCATTTCTGGATATCTCAACCGGGGAATTCCTGACCTCGCAGGGGACCTGTGAATATATTGATAAGCTGCTGAGTTCGTTCCAGCCGAAAGAGGTGCTTTATCAGCGCGGAAGAAGCCAGGAATTCAATGAGATTTTCGGGACAAAATATTACATCTATAACCTTGATGACTGGGTTTATACTGAAGATGCCGCTTTTGACAGGCTCACGCGCCATTTCCAGACCACTTCGCTTAAAGGTTTCGGAATTGAAAACTTCCCGTTGGGGATTATCGCCTCAGGAGCTATCCTGTATTACCTTGATCTGACCCAGCATAAACAGATTCAGCATATCAGCAGCCTGAGCCGTATCGAGGAAGAGCACTATGTATGGCTTGACCGTTTCACCATTCGGAACCTGGAGCTGTTCCAGACCTTGTACGAAGGCGCAAAATCGTTGCTTCAGGTGATTGACCGTACGATCTCACCCATGGGATCAAGGCTCTTGCGACGCTGGATTGCCTTTCCCCTGAAGGAAAAAGAGCCGGTCGATGAAAGGCTGGATGTAGTGGAGAGCTTACTCCGGGATGAAAACCTAAAGGAAAATCTGGAGGAACACCTCCGGCTGATTGGTGATCTGGAGAGATTGATCTCAAAAGTTGCCGTCGGGCGCATCAATCCCAGGGAAATGCAACAGGTGAAAAATGCGCTTACTGCTATTGTCCCTATACGGCAAGCCTGTGCAGCCTCAGAAAACTTCACGCTGAAGAGATTTTCTGAGCAGCTTAATCCTTGTGATCTGATAAGGGAACGAATTAATCGCGAATTGATTGACGATCCGCCGGTGCTGATCAACCGGGGAAAAGTGATAGCCAGCGGGGTGTCACCAGAACTGGATGAATTGCGTGAACTGGCGTTTTCAGGTAAGGATTATCTTGCCAGGATGCAGAAATCATTGAGCGAGGAAACAGGTATAACCTCCCTGAAAATCAGTTATAACAATGTCTTCGGGTATTATATTGAGGTCAGAAATACCCATAAGGATAAGGTTCCTGACTGCTGGATCAGGAAACAAACCCTGGTGGGTGCCGAAAGGTACATCACAGAAGAACTGAAGGAATACGAAACCAAAATATTGGGTGCGGAAGAAAAAATCCAGGAGTTGGAAACCCGCCTGTTCAACGAAATGGTGTACGCCCTTTCGGAATATATACCTGCTATTCAGCTGAATGCCAGTATATTGGCCAGAATTGACTGTTTGCTCTCCTACAGTACCTGTGCAAGGGAATATAACTATAGCCGACCGGTGATCAATGAATCCAATGTTCTGGACATCAAGGACGGAAGGCATCCGGTAATCGAAAGACAGTTACCGGTAGGAGAATCTTATATTGCCAACGACGTATTCCTCGATCCTGATGAACAGCAGATCATCATCATCACCGGGCCCAATATGGCCGGAAAGTCGGCATTGTTGCGTCAAACCGCCCTGATCGTTTTGCTGGCTCAGATCGGAAGCTTTGTACCGGCCTCGGCCGCCCATATCGGACTGGTGGATAAAATCTTCACAAGGGTGG
>CAYWTT010000115.1:0-9162 GCA_964461245.1 uncultured Prolixibacteraceae bacterium
TTCTCACACCTGACGTGACCTGGGCACAATCGTGCGCCGTTCTTTTCTCCGGCGTCTTTATGGGCTTTGTTCTCTTATTGTCTGCCATCCGTCAGGGACAGGTTTGCGCCAATGGTATCGTAGCCATCGGACAAGGGCATGATGTGGCAGGGAAAACCCTGATCCTCGCCGTGTTCCCTGAATTGTACGCCATCATAGCTTTGGCAGCTACTTTCCTTATCGGCTCTGCAGCAGCAGCTTAATCAATCAATTCGAATATCATAAAAAATCCGGGCAGAAGCAATTCTGTCCGGATTTATTTTTGAAGCTACCGGGAAGCACACCCGGTCGGTCAACAACGCATGCTCACCGGGTAATCTCTTCCACGATTTCCTGCCCTTTTCTAATGGCTTCCAGGTTGAGAGGAATCAGTTTGTGGTGCCGGGGTGGCAGAGATTTTTTCAGTCCCCTCTCCACATTATCGAGGCTGATGACTGGTTTGACCTTCAGGTATCCGCCCAGAACGATCATATTGAATACCTTCGGATTCCCCATCTCTACGGCAGTATGGGTTCCTTCCACTTTAAAAATAGAAATATCCTTCCGGGTGGGGGGGTAAATCACACCGTTGGGATCATACAATAAAATCCCGCCCGGCTTAACTGCCTTTTCAAACTTATCCATCGACTGCTGGTTCAGGATGATGGCTGTATCGAATTCGTGAAGCACGGGCGAACTGATCCTGGTATCACTGAGAATCACCGTCACATTGGCGGTTCCTCCCCGCATTTCAGGCCCGTATGAAGGGAACCACGTTACTTCCTTGTTTTCCATGATCCCGGAATAGGCCAGAATTTTCCCCATGGAAAGAACTCCCTGACCACCGAATCCGGCTATGATAATTTCTTCTGTCATACTTCTAGATTTTTTATTCGGATTATGCTTTATCCACATCCTTCAGGTCACCCTGGGGATATTCCCGGAACATATGTTCTGCCAACCAGTTGTTTGCTTCCACCGGCGTCATTTTCCAACCTGAATTGCAGGTGGAAGTCACTTCCACGAAAGAGGTGCCTTTTTTGTCCATCACATTTCTGAAGGCTTTCCTCACTGCGTTTTTACATTTCCGAACCGTGGCAGCCGTATGTACCGACTGGCGGGTACAATAACTGACACCCGGGAGTTGTGAAATGATGTCGGTGATTTTCAGGGGGTAGCCGTTCAGTTCCACGGTCCTCCCGCTGGGAGTGGTCGAGGTGACCTGTCCCAGGAGGGTGGTCGGGGCCATTTGGCCTCCGGTCATTCCATAGATGGCATTGTTGATAAAGATGACCACAATGTTCTCACCCCGGTTACAGGCATGAATGATTTCGGCTGCACCGATCGAAGCCAGGTCACCGTCACCCTGGTAGGTAAATACCACTTTGTCGGGATTGGTTCTGGAAATCCCGGTGGCCAAAGCCGGAGCCCTTCCATGGGCTGCTTCCTGCCAGTCGATGTCAATCAGGTTATAGGCAAAAACGGCACATCCCACCGGGGAAATACCAATGGTTTTATCCTGAATCCCCAATTCATCGATCACTTCGGAAACGATCTTATGCACTACCCCATGGCTGCAACCCGGACAGTAATGGGAGATTACGTCCAGCTGAATTTTCGATTTCTGGTAAACTAGATTTTCCGGTTTAATAATATCCTGAATTTCCATTTCTTATCGTTTCAAAAGTTTATTTTCCACAGCTTCCACCACTTCACCTGGAGAAGGCAGAATACCCCCCATCCGTCCGGCATATTCCACCGGTACATGACAGCCTGCGTCAAAGACAGCCAGCTTGATGTCTTCTACCATTTGACCGGCGCTCATTTCAACCGACAAAAAACCTTTCACCTGCCGGGCTCTTTCCGCAATCACCTTCGATGGGAAAGGCCAGATGGTGATGGGGCGCAGCAAACCAATCTTTACTCCCCTTGCCCTTAATATCTCCAGGGCTTTCAGGCAAATGCGGGCAGAGGTTCCGAAGGCCACCAGGATATACTCGGCATCATCGCACATCACCTCTTCACAACGCACTTCATTGGCTTCAATCTCCTGGTATTTGGCCTGAATCCGGATGTTATTCTGTTCCATCTTTTCCGAATCCAGTTCCAGCGATGTAACAATGTTCCTTTTCCTGTCGGGGGTTTTGCCTGTGGTAGCCCATGATCCCGACATCTGCAGTATCTCCTCCCGGGTCCATCGGGGTTTGAATTCCGACAATTCGACTTTTTCCATCATCTGCCCCAGTGCACCGTCGGTTAGGATCATGGCCGGATTTCGGTATTTGAATGCCAGATCGAAAGCCAGATCGACGAAATCGTTCATTTCCTGGACTGAAGAGGGAGCCAGGGTAATGAGGCGATAGTCGCCATGTCCCCCCCCCTTTACTGTCTGAAAGTAGTCAGCCTGTGAAGGCTGGATGGTACCTAACCCGGGGCCGCCACGCTGAACATTCACGATCAGGCAAGGTAATTCGGCGCCTGCCATGTAGGAAATCCCCTCCTGCATCAGGCTGATGCCTGGACTGGAAGAGGAGGTCATCACCTTTTTACCGGTGGCTGCAGCTCCGTAAACCATGTTGATCGAAGAGACTTCGCTTTCTGCCTGTAGAACCACCATACCCGTAGTTTCCCAAGGTGCCAGTTCCATCAGGGTTTCCATTATTTCCGACTGTGGGGTGATGGGATAGCCAAAATAGCCGTCACATCCGCAACGAACAGCAGCCTCCGCCACCACTTCGTTTCCCTTCATTAATCTGAGTTCTCCCATTTTTTCCAATTTTCAGATAATACTACAACTTAACCCGGTAAATGGTTATGCAGGTATCAGGGCAAACCATTCCACAATTGGAACATCCAATGCACTCCTCAGGATTTGCCATGTAGGAATAGTGATATCCCCTGCTGTTCACATCCTTGTGCAGGCTTAATACGGCTTGCGGACAGGCCTCCACACAAAGGCCGCAACCCTTGCATCCCTCCTTATCCACTACCACTGCACCTCTTACTTTTGCCATGTCGTATATTTTAAAATATATAAAATCAACCCCATGAATCCATTTCCCATTTAAAGCTTTCCGTGAAAATATTCATTGAACATTTTCAAACGCTTTTCCAGATCCACAAACTGCTCTCTCAACACATGGGATACGCAGGCCCGGATCCCTCCCCTTTCGCTTCCCGTATTTTTCAGTCCGATGGCACTGATCCCGAAATAAAGAAGATTCCTGACCAACTCGGGTTCCGTCATCCCGGGATACCCCAGGGTAAAATAAAAACCATCGGCAATGGGATCTTCCAAATCGTTTTCATAGACGATATAAAATCCGTTTCCGAGAAAGAGCTTTTTCATAATTTTTGCCTTCTCTCCATACTCCTTCACCTCATCCACGAAGTTGAAGGTTCCGTCGCTGGCCGCCTTAAACATAGCAGCAAGGGCATACTGCGATGAATGGCAGGTCCCTGATGTCAATGCATACAAAATCCGGTGAATGATCGTATTTCCAAAGGTGGCACAATGGAAACGCCGTTGCAGGTCGGGATACTCCCTGGGGAACAGCTTATCAGATATGGCCATGACGGCACAACGCTGTCCGGCATATGAAAATATTTTGGAGCTGGAAATGAAAAGCACATAATTGTCGGTATATTTCGCAACCGTGGCCTGGTAAGGAGCTCTCCCCGGAGAATAGAGGTCTTTCCTGAAATCCATGGCAAAATACGCCAGATCTTCCATGACAATGACATCGTATTTATCAGCTAACTCACCGATGATCTGCAGTTCTTCCTCCGTCAGACAAATCCAGGTCGGATTGTTGGGATTGGAATAGATGATCGAATTGATATTCCCTTTTAGCAGATAACTCTCCAGTTTTTCTCTCAGTTTGGCTCCCCTGAAGTTAAATACGTCAAAGGTTTCGTATTTCAGTCCCAGCACCATCATCTGCTGCTTTTGCACCGGAAATCCGGGATCGATGAAAAGCGCCGTATCTTTGGAGACATCCACATTTCCCGCAGCCAGAAAGGAGGCATAAGTTGCCTGCATGGATCCGACGGTGGGGATACATCCCCTGGGAGAGACATCTATGTTCATAAAACTTTTAATGAAACGGGAAGCCTCATTTTTCAACACATCAAGGCCATCGATCATGGGATAGGCCGAAGCCACCCCGCTCTCAAGGGCTTTAATTTCAGCTACAACCCCTATCCGGGCAGGTTTCAGACCTGGAACCCCCATTTCCATCCGGACATATTTTACTCCGGTCCGGGATTCAACCTCATTCACCAGGGCCACAATCTCCCGAATGGTAGCCAATCCTACTTCAGGGATCCTTAATGCATTAACAACCTGGTCCACTGTTTCACGGAGCCTTAATGAAACATTCATCTTAAAAAATTTTCGATAAAGTAAGCAAAGGTTTACCTATTTGCCAAATATGGGCAGGGAAGGAAAAATAAGCGGATAACAAAACAGAAGTTGATTTGCAGACAATGAGATATTTTAAAAGGAAGAGTTGTTTCTTACTTCCCAAATAAAAGAAAATCAGGATTAAAAATTTCACTGATTTTTATCATCTATCAGAAAATGAAATCTTTACTGAGTTGAACAATCCACTTTTTGACTCTTTCGGGCGTTAATTCAGGTTCAAAATCCTCATCCAGGGGTAACCCGATAAACACTCCGTTAAAGATGGCTTGCGATTCATCGAACTCATATCCTTCCAGCGGCACCTGACCCACGATCCGGGCTTCCGTTTTCATCAGTTCACGGGCAAGCAAACCCATAAAATCGACAAAACTGGAAGCATAAGTGATATGATCGCCCAAACCGAAAATGGCGACTGTTTTATCCTTGAAATTTCCCTGGCTGATCTGCGGCAGGAATTTTCCCCAGTCGGTAGTGGCCGGTTTCCCATCCCAGGTCTCTTTACCCACCGTGGATATCCCGAATATGATCTGGTCAAACCGGTCAAAATCAGCAGAAGTGGCATTTTTAACGGGCACCATTTCAACCTTTTCAGATCCGATCATGTTCCGGATCAGATCGGCCACCCGGTTCACCGAACCTTTCTCCGGTCCGAAG
The DNA here is from genome assembly GCA_964461245.1 of uncultured Prolixibacteraceae bacterium. Classification (GTDB taxonomy): domain Bacteria; phylum Bacteroidota; class Bacteroidia; order Bacteroidales; family Prolixibacteraceae; genus UBA1413. Next base: position 5,099 of record CAYWTT010000115.1, read on the forward strand.
AATATTGCTGTCTTACTCATTTTGATATATTTTGCTGATTAAATTCATGGTTGCATCTGGCTATTGGCGACTCGCTCCGGCCAGTTTATTTGCGGTTGGCCGTTGCAGGAAGCCATAAGCCGGAAGCGTTTTATTGACTATGAATCGCTAACTCCCCCCTGATGTATTCTCCCAGGATAGAAAGGCTCGACACGCTTTTCAAGACCTGGTGGATCGCCTTTTCATAATTATCAAGTGATTCCCACTCAATATCGACATGGAAAGTATACTCGTTCGGTTTCCCGATAATCGGCACGGATTGGATCTTGGTAAGGTTGATTTTGTTCTCCGCGAAAGTGTTCAATACCCTGGCCAGAGCTCCATAAAAATGGCCCACTTCGAAACAGATAGAAGCTTTATTGGCGCCTTCACTCCGGATACCATGCTTGGATAAGATCAGAAAACGGGTGTAGTTTTTTCGGTTGGTTTCCAGTCCCGATTCGATAATTTCGAGTCCGTACATCTCGGCCGACCGCAGGTTGCCGATGGCTGCCCCGCCTTCGGGCTTATCCTGTTTCACAAACTTTGCCGAAGCAGCGGTATCACCGATTTCATGCAACTCCGCATCCGGGAAGTTCTTTTCAAGATATTCCGCACACTGCTTCAACGCCATAGTGTGAGAGTAAATATCGGTTATATCGGCCTTGGAGACACCTGGATTGGCCATCAGGTACATCTCGATGTGAATATAAATCTCTCCGATGATCTTCAGGTGATAATCCCGGATGAGCTGATAGTTGTTCAATATACTTCCTGCTATGGAATTTTCGATGGCCATGACGGCAAATTCCACCTGGTCGTTGTCCATCAGTTCACAAACTTTTGTAAACGACTTGCATTCAACCACTTCTATCTCTTCGTCAAAATAACGTTGTGCCGCATCCTCATGAAACGAACCGGCTATACCTTGTATGGCAATCTTCTTCATTCAGTCAAAAAATCTCCCCAAATATACTACTTTTCACATTTCTCTCTCAAAATTCGCTCCATACCGTTCCAATACCTCCACGCACCGTTCGATCTCCGTAGGACGGATCACCACCACAGCCGAAACTTCATTCATCGAAAAGGCATAGAGATATTCGATGAAAATGTTTTCATCGCTCAGGATTTGTAACGCTTTGGCCAATGTCCCCGGTTTATTGGGGGTTTTCATCAGCACTACACGGGTGGTCTGAACAGAAAAATCATTGGATTTCAATACCTCCACTGCTTTTTCCGGATCGGGAACGATCATCCGTAATACCCCGAAATCAGAGGTGTCGGCGATGCTGAAAGCTGAAATGTTAATCCCGGCGTCGCCCAGTATGCGGGTGACTTCATTCAACCTGCCTGATTTGTTTTCCAGGAAAACAGATACTTGTTTAGCAATCATCTTATCAGATTTTACGGTTATCAATGACTCTTTTGGCTTTACCGGCGGTCCGCTCAATGGTTTTGGGTTCCACCAGTTTTACTTCCACGGAGATGCCCAGGGTACTCTGTATCTTATGGGTGATTTTTTTCCTCAGTGCCTCCAATGCTTTGATCTCATCGGAGAAGAACTGCTCCTGCACCTCCACCATTAGTTTCAGCGTATCGAGGGTTCCTTCCCGTTCCACGATAAGCAGGTAATGGGGTTCAGTTTCACTCATCTCCAGCAGAACACTTTCAATTTGCGACGGGAATACATTCACACCCCGTATGATCAGCATATCATCGCTCCGGCCGAAGCATTTCTCCATTCTGACCAGGGTTCGGCCACAGGCACATTTATCATAAATCAAGCGGGTAAGGTCTCGGGTGCGGTAACGGATCAGCGGGATCCCCTCCTTGGTGAGGGTGGTAAATACCAGCTCACCCTTTTCACCGGGAGGAACAGGCAGAAGCGTTTGCGGATCAACGATTTCTGGATAAAAATGGTCTTCGTTGATGTGCATCCCGGCTTGTTCCTGACATTCACAGGAAACACCGGGACCGATCACTTCACTTAAACCGTAAATATCAATCGCCTTGATATGCAGTTTGTTTTCAATTTCCTTCCTCATGTTTTCACTCCACGGTTCTGCCCCGAAAATACCCACCCGCAGTTTCAGGCTGTCGGGGGAAATTCCCATGTCTTTCATGACTTCAGCCAGAAACAGGGCATAAGAAGGCGTACAGGCAATAGCAGAGGTTCCGAAATCCTGCATCAGCTGGATCTGTTTTTCGGTATTTCCCCCCGAGATAGGAATAACGGTGGCTCCCAGGTTTTCTGTCCCGTAATGGAGTCCCAACCCACCGGTGAAAAGTCCGTAACCATAAGCTACCTGAACAATATCATTCCGGTGAACTCCCGCCTCCACCAAAGAACGGGTAACCACTTCAGCCCACATATTCAGGTCTTTACGGGTGTAACCCACTACCGTCGGTTTTCCTGTGGTGCCCGAGGAAGCATGTATCCTAACAATTTCACTCATGGGAACGGAGAACATTCCAAAGGGATAGTTATCTCGTAAATCCTGCTTGATGGTAAACGGAAGTTTCACAATGTCGTCAATATCCCTGATGTCGGACGGAACCAGCCCGGCCTCCTGCATCTTGCGCCTGTACCCCGGAACGGCATGGTACACCCGCTGTACCGTATCGATCAGCCTCTGCGACTGAATCTTCCGCATCTCTTCACGGGTGGCACATTCTATTGTTTCATTCCAGATCATTTTAAAATCGAAATTAATTTTTAGTCTATTTAAAACATTTCTTCAAAAACTCTTCCTCCGGAGGTCTGGTGACCAAAGAAACCAAAACCAGAACGAGGATGGAGACCGGCAGGGCGATCAGCATAGGATCAACAATCATCCATGGAAACTTGTCAATCAGATAGTCTTTCCCAAAAAGTGCCTTACAGATTCCCAGGGGTTGCGACTCCTTCTGGTGTAAAAATGCCAGAGCAAAAAAGCTGGTAATCACCCCACTCACCACACTCCATAAAACACCCTGCCGGGTAACCCTTTTCCAATAAAGGGAGGAGACAAAAGCAGGGAGAAAAGTGGCAGCGCAGATGCCGAAGAAAACTGCTGTGCCCCGGGCAATAACGCCCATAGGCAATTTATACCCGATCAATACGCTGATCAGTACGCCGAATACGATTCCCAGCCGGGCGACCATCATGCTGTTCATTTTGATCTTCGGGAATATCTTTTCAATCACATCGCGACCTATGGCAGACCCCATGGTATGGAACTGACTGCTTAAAGTGGACATACCTGCTGACAGCAAAGCGATCATAAACAGGTAAACAAACCATTCAGGCATGGCATGGTTGATGTATTCGGGAATAATCTTATCGACATTCCCTCCGGCTATATCAATGGCCAGTTTTCCCGATTCACGGTAAAACCATACATTTGAAAGCGCACCCACAGTATAAACAAATGCGGTGGACACAAAAATGAAGATCCCCCCGGTGGCTACCGCCCGGTTCAGTTCTTTTGAACTCTTTACCGTCATAAACCGCACAACCAGCTGTGGCTGTGCCAGAACACCGATGCCCACTCCCAAAATAATATTGGTAGTAAGCACCCACCACCAGGGAGAGTTGATCTTAGGATAGGAGGTCCAGCCCAGATGACCCTGTGCGGTCAGATTCTCAGGGATCAGACTGGTCATATTGGTAAGCGCCTGATGAGCTGCTGTGAACCCTCCCAGTTTAATATAAGAAAAAATCAGCAGGAAAAAGAGGCAGACAAACATGATGGTACCCTGTGCTGCATCGGTGTACATTACCCCTTTAAGACCACCGGCAATGACATAGGCTGCCATGACCACGGTGAAGAAAATGAGCGCTAGGGTAAAATCGATCTGGAAGATACTCTCAATAAAGCGGGCTCCACCGATTAAAACCACTGCAGCATAGAGTGGCATGGCAATAAAAATGATGGATCCCATGATGATCTGGATCGATCTTGACTGGAAACGGTTCCCCAGAAATTCAGGAAAGGTATGGGCATCAAGGTTATGACCCACCCTGCGGGTAATTCTTCCAAAGAATACGAAAGCGATGAAGA
>CAYWTT010000116.1:0-9127 GCA_964461245.1 uncultured Prolixibacteraceae bacterium
AAACCGCCTTTACCGGAAACCGTTTTCCATTGGAAGCAGATATCCGGGTCACCGGATTTGCGAATACCAGACTGCTTTTTTCCGTTATACATGAGGGTAAACCGGTGTATACCACGGAGCTGGAAACCAGAGATTCCGATTTTTTTACCACGGTAACCCTTTCACTCGATGCCACTGGCAAAGGGTTGCAGGATTATACCGCCCGGATTGAACCCTTGCCTGGAGAACAGAACGTGCAGAACAACCTTTGGCCTTTCGTTATCCATATTCTGGAGAATAAACAAAGGATCCTGATTCTCTCCGAAGGCGCCCATCCCGATATAGGTGTGATAAAAAACGCGCTGGAACAACAGATCAATTACGAAGTCTCTCTCTTTATCTCTGAACCCTATCCTGCTGATTTAAAAGGATATAATCTTATCATATTGAATCAGCTGCCATCCGCATCCCAATCATGCAGGCAGATAACAGAAGAGTCCAAAAAATACAGGATACCCCTTCTTTTCATTATTGGATCCAAAACCATGTTACCCCAGCTGGGAATGCTTGGCTTAGGGGTTGATATCAAACCGCGGGCCGGGGAGATGGATGAAGCTCAGGCAGCACTGAACGAACAGTTTGTAGCTTTTACGTTCAGTGAAAAATTAAAAGAGAATCTGAACCGTTTTCCACCTTTAAAAGTCCCGTTTGCAGATTATAATCTTGATCCTGATTTTCAGAAAATCGCGTTTCAAAAAATTAAAAACATAGTAACATCCAAGCCCCTCATTGCCTCAGGGAACCGAAAAGGGATAAAAACAGGCATAATTTTTGGTGAAGGAATCTGGCGCTGGAGGATGTACAACTACCTTACCAGCGGAGGCCATGCTGAATTCAGCGAAATTATCGATAAGCTGGTTCAGCATCTGGCGTTGCACGATAATGAAGATAATTTTATTGTCGACTTTAAACCTGTTTATCAGGAGACTGAAAATGTCCAGATGTCGGCCGAAGTCTATAACGATGTCTATGAAATGATCACAACACCGGAAGTAACCATGGTAATTTCTGATTCGACAAAAAGGGAGTATACCTATTCTTTTGATCAAAGCAGCCGTTTCTACAGGTTGGACGCAGGAATTCTTCCTCCGGGGAAATATCATTTTCTGGCATCGACCCGGATAGGAAACACAGCGTATACTGAAACTGGTGATTTTGCAGTAATGCCCGTGAATCTGGAACAGATCGATTTGCAGGCTGATCACCGGATGTTGTACCAGATCTCATATGAGACCCATGGTTCTTATTTTACTGAAAATCAGTCTACTTCGCTGATAAAATCTGTTATGGAAAACAGTTCGATGAAGACTGTCAGCTATTTTCAAACCATTCTGAACGAAATGCTAAATCTTCGCTGGATATTTTTTGTATTCCTTTTGCTCTTAAGTGCGGAGTGGTTCCTGCGGAAATTCTGGGGAATTTATTAGATATCAATCGTTTTATGAAAGATAAAATATGTCTTTTACTTCTTGCTGCAGTGGTTATGTTAGGTTCGTGCAAATCATTCAGTTACCTGACTGTCGACCTTACCGTTCCGCCTAAAGATGGTTTTCCAGACCATATTCAGGGACTGACGCTGGTCAACCGTGCGGTTGACAACCGTTTCACAGACGATCCGGAAGATTCGGTCCAGCTTCGTTTTTACAGGTCAGGATTTGTGGTAGATACTGTAATTAATGATACCCATGCCGCGGATACGCTGGTGCAGGCACTAGCCAACCTTCTTTTCGAATCTGGACGATTTGATGTGGTAATTCCAGAAAACCGTTTCCTTATGAAAGACTCCGTCAATCTATTTTCCGATACCATGAGTTGGACTGAAGTGAAAAAACTCACGCAACTGTTCAATACCGATGCCGTATTGTCACTCGATTATTTCCGAACCGGTATATCGACCAATTTCAATCGCCAGTATTTTACGGTGAACGATATCAATGACGACATGTATTTTCCCATTTATCATGCTTCAATGAAGATTGATTACACCGTCATTTTCAGGTTATATGATCCGCACAGCCAAGTGATCATTCCCAGTTATTTTATTACCGACACGTTAACCTGGGTAGGGAACCATGATGTCCTGGCAGATTTATTCAAAGGATTCACACCTGTCAAAAAAGGAATTTCGGAAGCAGGCATTGCCGCTGCGTTAAACATGGCTGGCAAAATCGCTCCTCATTGGACAACCACTGAAAGAGCCTATTTCGTAAAAGGAAGCGAGCTTCTGAAGAGGACTAAAACCCTGGTGATCGACAATGACTGGAAAAAATCCCGGCAATTGTGGCTTGAGCTTCTGGAAAAGACCAGGTCAAAACCGCTCCGCAGCAAACTGGAATTCAACATTGCACTATCATACGAAATGGAGGGGGATCTGAATGAGGCCATTCGTTGGAGCGTGAGATCGTATAACACATTATACCGTTCTCTGACTTACAATTACCTGGAGAAATTAAAAGAAAGAAAATTACTGCTAACCCAATCATCCGATGAAAAAAATCCTTAATTGCCTGTTTTTTTGCCTTTTCCTGATTATCTTCTTTTCCTGCACCCTATACAGGAATGTTCCGATCGAAGTATTTCAGCCCAAAGAGGTGAAACTGCCATCTGATGTCCAGAATATCGGGTTTATATACCGGAATTTCAAATTTACGAACGACACGTTACAACAATACTTCCTTTTAGATGATATACTTACCGCCGACAGATTCAACAAAGGAAAGAACATTGACAGTCTCATGGCAGTCACCTGTCTTCAGAATGCCGCCAACGAATTTCAGAAAAACGGGGTTTGTCGCAACCCTGTTATCTTTCCGGTGGATATTTTTCCCCGGCAGACCGGTGAAAATATCCATTCTCTGCCTCCTTCCCTGATTAAGAAGCTGGCCATGCCTGCCAAAGCCGGGTACCTTGTTTTTCTGGAAACGCTTTCTTATTTTTTCTCGCAATATAATCTATCGGAGGATCATGCAGATTATCAGCAGGTAAAATTAGCGGGCATATGGTCACTGTATGATGTGGAGACAGGGGAGATCGCCGACAGCAAGACGTTGGCAGACACCATTTATTGGGATTACCAGGAACTGGCCCAGCAACAGCCGGTTGCAAAAATACCCCCTCGCTTGCCAGCCATGGTCCAGGCAGCCGGGCTTTTCGGGGAGAATTACTCTAAACGGTTTTATTCCGGTTGGAAGAAAGTGGACCGGTTGATGGTCATCCCTCCCCTTGAAGATTTCAGGATGGCAGCAGAGCTGGCCAATGAGCAGCAATGGGACAAAGCCCGGGATATCTGGGAAAAATACGCAGATCCGCACCTGGGCAGGCTGTCGGTCAGTGCCTGCTATAACATGGCATTGGCCTTCGAGATAAGCGACGACCTGGAAATGGCCAACCAGTGGATTGACCGGGCTGTAAATGCGGCAAAGAGATTCAAAAACAAGGAAGAGGGGAAACTCACACTGCAGTATCAATCCATTTTAGCCACCCGGATGAAGGAGATTGAACAGTCCGGAAAAGTTCATCAGCAATGAAACCTGTTGTTGCCAGACAGTTTACTGGTTTTTAAAGATCTTTTCCGGTTTAACCCATGCCCTCCACACCAGAAAGGCACCTCCCAGCACAAATGGAATGCTCAGCCATTGACCCATATTGAGTACCATCCCTGCTTCAAAGGCTTCCTGATCTTCTTTAATAAACTCAATGAAGAAGCGCGGAATAAAAATCATGATAAAAAAGAGACCCAGCAGCATTCCCGGCCTGTTTTTAGCACTGGTTTTCAGGTAGAAATACATCAGAACCCCAAACGCAAGCAGATAAAACAACGCTTCATAGATCTGGGTCGGATGTTTGGCCACGGTTTCCGCATTTCTTTCAAAGATAAATCCCCAGGGCATAGTGGTTTGGATACCATATATTTCAGAGTTCATAAGGTTTCCAAAGCGGATGAAAGCAGCGACCAGGGCAGTGGGGACCACAATACGATCGAGCGACCAGAGCATGGTCCGCTTGGTAACGACCTTTGAATGAATCCACAGGGCAATCAGGATTCCGATAGCTCCGCCGTGGCTGGCCAGACCTCCATGCCAGGTTTTAATTATTTCCAGTGGATGCTGGGAATAATAATCCCATCCGTAAAAGATCACATGCCCCAGACGGGCTCCAATCACCGTGGCAATGATGATATAGAAGAAAAGACTGTCGATCCACCTGGAACTCACATTTTCCGATTTCAACATTTTTTCACCCACATAATAGCCGATCAGGAAGCCGGAGGCAAAAAGCAAACCATACCAGCGAACAGCGAATGAACCGATCCTGAAAAGTTCGGGATCCGCGTTCCAATGAATAAAACCAAGCACCGAGATCATATTTGCATGAATAAAGGTTTAATTACTAATCATTTCAGGGTATTTCAGGCTTGCTGGGGTTAAAACTGTCCCTGTCCATGACAATGTTTATATTTCTTCCCGCTACCACATGGACAAGGATCGTTCCTACCCACCCTTTTCTCCACCCTGACCGGTTCAGGGCGTGACTTTTCCTGTGTCTGAGTCTGGGCACCCTCCATCGGATTGGAAGAGCCGGTTGATTCACTTTTCTGAGTCCGGTAACGGCTCATATCAGTCCTCCTTACGGGAGCTGCTTCATGCACCTGTTCCGGATTCTGGATCGGAATATGGCCTTTCATCAGGGTGGAAACAATATCTTTGTTAACCTTGTTCACCATTTCTTTGAACAGATTGAACGACTCGAACTTGTAAATCAGCAGAGGATCTTTCTGTTCGTAGGTAGCATTCTGCACCGATTGTTTCAGGTCATCCATTTCACGAAGCTGCTCTTTCCAGGCTTCATCGAAGGTATTCAGGATAATCTGTTTCTGATAGGATTTAACCAGCTCCTTCCCTTTATTCAGGTAGGCTTTTTCCAAGTTGCAGATAATCTGGAACAACCTGCGGCCGTCGGTAATCGGCACCACAATATTCTGATAAATATGTGATTTCTTCTCGTAGACCTCCTTTATAACCGGGTAAGCTTGTTTGGAAATATTCTGAACCTTGCGACTGTAACTGTCAACCATCGTCTGGTATATCCGTTCGGTCAATTCATTGGCACTCAGTCTTTTCAGTTCTTCCTCACTGACGGGAGATTCAATGGAAAGCAACCGCATCAGTTCAAGGTTGAAATCTTCATAATCCTCGCTTCCCTGGTATTCCTGGGCCAGATTTTCAACCGAATCGTACATCATATTCAGGATGTCAACTTCCAGCCGTTCCCCATACAATGCGTGCCGCCGCTTTTTATATACCACCTCGCGTTGTGAGTTCATCACATCGTCATATTCTAGCAGTCTCTTCCGGATGCCGAAGTTATTCTCCTCCACCTTTTTCTGGGCCCGCTCAATTGATTTGGAGATCATGGAGTGCTGGATCACTTCGCCTTCCTTTAGTCCCAGACGGTCCATAATTCCTGCAATCCGGTCTGAACCGAAGAGTCGCATCAGGTCATCTTCAAGGGAAACGTAAAATTGGGAAGAGCCCGGGTCCCCCTGCCTTCCGGAACGTCCCCTGAGCTGACGGTCCACTCGCCGTGACTCATGCCTTTCCGTACCAATAATGGCAAGTCCACCTGCTTCCTTCACTTCCGGGGTAAGTTTGATATCGGTTCCTCTACCGGCCATATTGGTGGCAATGGTAATCATTCCTTTGTGACCTGCTTCTGCCACGATTTCTGCCTCTCTGGCATGTAATTTGGCATTCAGCACATTATGATGAAGACCTTTCATTTTCAGCATCCTGCTGAGCAGTTCTGATATCTCCACGGAAGTCGTTCCTACCAGAACGGGACGTCCGGCCTTATACAGATTTTCAATCTCCTGGATCACGGCATTGTACTTTTCCCGTTTGGTTTTAAACACCATGTCCTCCTGGTCTTTGCGGATTACCTTCCGGTTGGTGGGGATCACCACGACCTCCAGTTTGTAAATATCCCATAACTCACCCGCTTCCGTCTCCGCTGTTCCGGTCATACCGGCCAGTTTATGGTACATTCTGAAATAATTCTGAAGGGTGATCGTAGCAAAGGTTTGAGTGGCAGCTTCTACTTTCACCCGTTCCTTGGCTTCAATTGCCTGATGAAGTCCGTCGGAATAACGGCGGCCTTCCAGAATCCGGCCCGTTTGTTCATCCACGATTTTTACCTTGTTGTCAAGCACCACATATTCCACATCCTTTTCGAACATGGTATAGGCTTTGAACAACTGGTGTATGGTATGCACCCGTTCCGACTTGACCGCATATTCCTGCAAAAGGGCATCTTTCTTCTCCAGGAGCTCTTCCCTGGGTAGTTTGGCATTTTCCAATTCGGCAATTTCAGCCCCCATATCGGGCAGGATGAAAAATCCCGGATCGTCAAATCCGGCGGAAATCAGGTCAATGCCTTTATCGGTCAACTCTACGGAGTTTTGTTTCTCTTCGATGATGAAATAAAGCGGATCGGTAACAATGTGCATGTTCTTGTTGTTATCCTGCATGTAGAAGTTTTCGGTCTTCAGCATGGTCTGCTTCATCCCCTCTTCACTCAGGAACTTAATCAGGGCTTTATTCTTGGGAAGTCCTTTGTGGCTTCTGAGAAGAAGCAAAGCGCCCTCCTTCTTTTCCTCGTCGGTAGCATCAGGTTTGGTTAAAAGCCGTTTTGCGTCGGCAAAAATGGTATTGATCAACTGTTGCTGGGCCCTGTATAATTTTTCAACATAAGGTTTCAGCTCCTCAAACTGCTGATTTTCCCCTTTGGGAACCGGACCTGAAATAATCAAAGGAGTCCTCGCATCATCGATCAATACGGAATCCACTTCGTCTACGATGGCATAATGATGTTTCCGCTGAACCAGATCCTGTGGATTTATAGCCATGTTGTCACGAAGGTAATCAAAACCAAACTCATTGTTGGTACCATAGGTAATATCGGCATTATATGCTTGCCGGCGTGACTCCGAATTGGGCTGGTGTTTATCGATACAATCCACTTTCAGCCCGTGGAATTCATAAATGGGTCCCATCCATTCCGAGTCTCGTTTGGATAGGTAATCGTTCACCGTGACAATATGGACACCACGTCCGGCCAATGCATTCAGGAAAACCGGAAGTGTTGCCACCAGCGTTTTTCCCTCTCCGGTTGCCATTTCAGCGATTTTACCCTGGTGCAGTACTACGCCACCGATCAACTGGACATCGTAATGGACCATATCCCAGGTGATTTCATTTCCGCCGGCTATCCACTTATTATACCAGATGGCCTTGTCTCCCTCGATTACAATATTGTTCCTGTTTGCCGCAAGGTCACGGTCATAATCAAGGGCAGTCACCACCACTTTTTCATGGCTGAAAAACCGGTTGGCTGTCTCTTTTACCAGCGCAAATGCAGTGGGAAGCAACTCATTCAATACATCCTCGATCTTCTGAATAATGATCTCTTCCAGTTTGTCTATCCGTTCATAAACCTTTTCACTCTCCTGTATTTCAATCTCTTCCACTTTCTCTTTCAGTGCAGCGATCTCATTCTCCTCTTCCTGGATCCTCTCACTGATAATCTTCTTTAGTTTTGCCGACTCTTCCCTGAGTCCGTCGTTCGACAATTTGACTACCCGCTCATATTCCTGCTTGACCGCTTCCACTATCGGCATGATTTCGCGGATATCCCTGTCTGATTTGTTCCCGAGAAAAACTCCCAGTACTTTTGTTATGAATGCCATAATCTCATTTAATTGTAAAAACGAAAAATCACCTTGCAAATGTAATGATTGTGCGAGGTATTTTATTACTCTCCAATGGTATTAATAAAAATTGTACCAAACAATAATCGAGGTTAACATGTAGCCATATTAGCAGAAATTCTGAATCTTACTGCCAATAAAAGTCATATTTGACAAAAAAGGGGACTTCAGTGTAGATCCGGTCAAAAAAAAGCCTGATGCCGTCAAGCACCAGGCCTATCTAATTTTATTACGTACTACTCGGCAGGTGCAATTGCGTCAACCGGGCATACTGCAGCACATGAACCACAATCGGTGCACAGATCAGAATCAATCTTATAGATGTCTCCTTCTGAAATTGCTTCAACCGGGCATTCGTCAATGCAAGTTCCGCATGCAATACATTCATCAGAAATTTTGTAAGCCATAGCTTTATTTTTTTGTTATATAAACATTGCCGGCAAAAATAATAAGTTTGTTAATTAAAATACTTAAAACGGTTCTAAATTATTTCAGATGAATTGTTTTCTCTTAAACAGCATAAAGCGATTAATCAATTAATTGTAACTGGAGGAATCATGGAGTCAGTCTGTCTCCATGATTCGATGTTTTTGGCAAAGGCCTCCGGAGCACGTTACCTGGTCAAACAGGGATTGAGCGGACGAACGGTGAAAATGGCTTTAAGCCTATTGTTTCTCTGATAATTCCCTGAAATAGTGACATACGGGTGTCAATCCGCACCGGTGGCATTCGGGTTTTCTGGCCCTGCAAACGTAACGGCCATGAAGAATCAGCCAATGATGTGCAATGGCAATGTATTTTTCAGGAATGAATTCAGTAAGTTGTCTTTCCGTTTCCAGGGGACTTTTTGAATTCACACTCAGTCCGATTCTTGCAGCAACCCTGAATACATGGGTATCCACTGCCATGGCTGGTTTTTTAAATACCACGGAGGCTATCACGTTGGCAGTTTTCCTCCCTACTCCGGGTAATTTCTGAAGTTCTTCCACCTCAGCAGGAATCTCACCTCCGAATAATTCCACCAATTTCCTGGACATGGCCACCAGGTGCCTGGCCTTGTTGTTTGGGTAAGAACAACGCTTAATATAAGGCAATACATCTTCCGGGCCGGCATCTGCCATTCTCCATGGATCCGGAAAGCGTTCCAGCAAAGCAGGAGTTATCTGATTTACCCGCTTATCCGTGCATTGAGCAGACAATATCACTGCCACTATGAGATGAAACGGATTTTCATATTCAAGCTCAGTTTCGGCAACCGGCATATGGGTAAGAAAATAATCAATCACCCTTTTATATAGTTCAGACTTCTCCATCAGACTTGCT
>CAYWTT010000117.1:0-9122 GCA_964461245.1 uncultured Prolixibacteraceae bacterium
TTTGTTTCTTCTGTACCTTTTCAAAAAAAGAACCAGCTACATGTAATCCAGTTTTCCATTCTTGTCGTTATTAGTATATAAGGAAAGCAGCACGACATTAAAAACTGCTTTATAAATTATGGACCTGTATGATTCGATAAAAACGGGAAACCTGATTGGAAAATATATAACAGGTAAAGAAACCAGGCAAGAGAACGAGCTATTAATAAAATGGCTCAAAGAACATCCTAAAAATCGGGCTATTTTCAATACGCTGAGAGATGAGAAGGAGATAGCCAAAATAATAGAAGAACTTGAAAGTATCGATAAAGCGCACCCATGGGAAAGATATATTGAAAAGATTTCTGTATTATCACTAAATAAGAGCCTGCATAGATGGAAAATTGCAGCAACCCTTTTTCTGTTAATAGGATTGGCTGGTGTTCTGGCATATATTCTGAACACAGGTTCCCAAAGAGGAAATAAACCGCTATTTACTACCATTGTTACAGAGAAAGGACAAACTTCAAAAATAATCCTACCCGACAGTTCTGTAGTATGGATCAATTCGGGCACCAAACTTTGTTACAATAATAATTTTTCCTTAGCTAACAGAAATATTACACTGGAAGGAGAAGCATATTTTAATGTAACCCGGAATGAGAATATACCCCTGGTAGTGACTTGCAATGAATTGAATATTAAAGTTTTAGGCACTAAATTCGATGTATGTGCTTTCCCTGATGACAAAAAGGTCAATGTTGTGCTGGAAAGAGGAATCATTGAATTATCCCATGCAAAAAATAAATTCTCCGGATTTATGCTTAGCCCGGGAGAAATGGCCCAGTTCGATATGTCCAGGAAAAAGATAAACGTAACCAGGGTTGATAGCTATAAATATACTTCTTGGAAAGATGGGTTACTGATTTTTAAAGATGATCCGATGAGTGAAGTTCTGGAAAAACTGGAGCGCTGGTATGGGATTGATATCGAGATCAAAAATCAGGAAGTGTATAAAATGATCTTCAATGCGACCATCATGGATGAAACCATTGAAGATATTTTCGATTTAATGAAATATACCTGTGCAATTAAATATAAAATAATATATAGCCATCATCCTGAAATTCTTACCAAAGTAATTATATCTAACTAATAATCAATTAAACCTTTTGCCTATGTGGAAATAATAAAACACAATAAAGGAGATGCGTCAACATCCCCTTTAAATTTTGTAAGCTTCTGAATTTCGAGCCTCAGCGAGCTTTTCAATTTGAATTATTAATCCAAATCACAACAAATTTATGGGAAAAAAATGTTTTATAATGATTTCCTGTATTTATAATTTATGGAAATCGAAAATTGGAAGGAAAATGAGAACGACAGTCATTCTTATATTCATATGTATCAGCCAAACCTTTGCTGCCGCAACATACTCACAAAACACCCGCTTGAGCTTAAACATGTCCAATGTTCCTATCAGGGAAGTTTTAAAGGCTATCGAAGATCAAACAGAGTTTTATTTTATGTTTGAAGCCCATAAAGTCGATGTCGATAAAAAAGTCAGTATCAATATTAGAAACAGTTTGATTACCGACATTTTAAATGATCTGTTTAATGAAACCGGCATCATTTACAAGATCAACAATCGCCAAATTGCCTTGACCAGTAATGCTTTAGTGATTAATGAAACCGGGCAGCAAAAATCAATCACCGGAAAAGTAACCGACAAAAACGGTCAGCCTTTATCCGGCGTAACCGTTGTGATTAAAGGTACGTCAAATGGGACCGTTACTAACATGGATGGGACTTTTTCCTTTTCTGACATTCCGGCGAATGCAACTTTAGCTTTTTCATTTGTAGGGATGAAAAGCCAGGAGTTAGAGGTTGCAGGTAAGTCCAGGATCGATGTGAAAATGATGGAAGAAGCCATTGGTATTGACGAGGTGGTCGCAATTGGTTATGGGACAATGAAAAAGAGTGACCTTACCGGTTCTGTCATCCGTGTTGACATGGGAAGAAAAGAAATGGCTGCAAATATTGAACTTACCCAGGCTTTGCAGGGATATCTTCCGGGTATTAATGCCGGTGCATCGGGAAATGCAGGGAAAGCAGGCGCGCTTTCAATCCGGGGACAAACATCATTATCGGCCAGCGACGAACCATTAATTGTTGTGGACGGTATTATTTTTAACGGGACATTAGCCGATGTGAATGTGAACGACATCGAATCGGTCGATATCCTTAAGGATGCAAGTGCTGCTGCTGTTTACGGTTCCAGATCGGCAAACGGTGTGATCATTATTACCACAAAGAGAGGCACATCCGAAAAACCACTCTTCAACTTCAATATGTATTATGGTTTTCAGGATATTTCCAATACGAAGAGGACCCATGTAATGAATGCCGACGAATATGCCGTCAGGATGGTGGATTATTATTATCAGCAGGAGTTGTATGTATGGTATGCAACAAATCCCGCCAATGCCTCTGACCGGCCGGTCCGTCCCGATGTTACCAACAAGGATTTAGTCACTCTCAGGTTGCGTTCTACGGAAGAACAGGAAAATTATGCTGCGGGGAACGAGGTGGATTGGATTGATAAAGTTCAGCAGAATGCACCAATTCAAAATTACGATCTGAATGTCTCGGGGAAAACAGGACGCACCAATTATTTCCTGTCATCTTCGTATACAAACCAGAAAGGGGTACTTCTGAATGATCAATTCAAGAGGGAAACAATCCGGGCTAATTTTGAGAATACGATAAACGACTATTTAACATTGGGATTAAATACCTCATACTCACACCTGGATTATTCGGGATTGGAAGCAAGAATGGATTACGCATTGGTTGCCAGCCCTTTAGCCAATATATATGATGAAAGCGGCGTTTACCCCACCACTCTGACAAACGAATATTATCAACGTCATCCGTTGGGATTGACCGAAGCAGACAATAAAGACATTACAGATAATATTTTCTATGTTCTGACCGGGAAATTGAATGTTCCTCAAGTGAAGGGACTAACCTATGAAATTAACTATTCACAAAACCTGAATTTTAAAAAGGTAAATACTTTTTATCCTGCTTCTATATTTGAGGGGGCAGAAAGCAACGGACTGGCAGAAAAAAATCATACAGAAGAACGGGGTTGGTTATTAAATTCAATCCTTTCGTATTCCAATACCTTTGGAGGTAAACATAAGATTAGCAGCACATTCCTTTTCAGCCGGGAAAACAGGACCGGGGATATTTCTTCCCTTACTGCCTCCAATTTTGAAAATGCCACCCTGGGGTATAACGCCATGGAGCTTGGTAAATTACAATCGGTGGAATCAGGCGCCTGGGAAGAAAACAGTCTTTCATATATGGCTCGTGTGAATTATGTTTACGATAACCGGTACATGTTGACAACTACTTTCCGGAAAGACGGCTATTCGGGATTTGGCGCCGATCATAAATTTGCCAATTTTCCATCCGTGTCTGTAGGATGGGTAGTCAATGAAGAATCTTTCCTGAACCAGGCAAAATGGCTTGATTTTCTGAAGCTCCGGCTTTCCTACGGATTGAACGGGAATCAGGGGATCGGAAGATATGCAAGCCTTGCTACGATGGCTGGTACATCTTATGTGTATAACGGAACGACTGCAATCGGTATTTATCCAAACAGCCTTGGAAACTCTGATCTGGGATGGGAATCGACAGCATCCTTCAATCTGGGATTGGATTATACAATCCTGGATCAAAGGATAACAGGGCAGATCGATGTATATGACTCAAAGACTTCCGATGTGCTTGTTGAAAGGTCGGTCCCTCCGGCTACCGGTTATTCCAGCGTATGGAGCAATATCGGCGAAATTAAAAACAAAGGGATTGAGATTGGGCTAACAACCAGAAATATTAAAAATCCCTTGTTCAGTTGGGAAACCAGGTTCATTTTTTCCCTGAACCGGAATAAAATATCCAAACTTTATGAAGGAGTGACAGAAGATTTAGGAAATGAATGGTTTGTCGGAAAATCCATCGGGGCCCACTACGATTATACAGTCGAAGGAGTTTGGCAGGAAGAAGATTTTTTTAGCGGGAAAATCAATGAGGGTTACTACCCGGGGCAGTATAAACTCAAAAGTTTAAATGGGGATAAAATAATTGATCCGGATAACGACCGGTCGATCATAGGCTATTCCACGCCGAATTACCGTTTCGGGATTAACAACAGTTTTTCTTTAAAGAATATAACTTTCAGCTTCTTCCTGAATTCCATCCAGGGAGGAAACGGCTACTATACCGACAACAATTACGAAGCAGTTGTAGCCGGTGGGGATGATGAGGCATACCGGAAAAACCGGACGGCAATCCGCCCATACTGGAGGCCCGACCGGCCGGTGAACAATGCTCCCGGCATGTTTTACTCTCCCCCGGTAATCCATGGTGTATATGAAAGCAGAAGTTTTGTAAGGCTGCAGGATGTTTCCCTTTCTTATGACTTTAAAAAAGCGCTTTTAGAGAAGTGGGGGTTTGATAACCTTCAGTTTTATCTCAGCGGTAAAAATCTCTATACCTGGACGGACTGGTCAGGATGGGATCCTGAAATCTATAACGATGCGAATACCCCTATGATGAGGAGCGTAATTGCAGGAATAAAAGTTAGTTTCTGACCTTAAAAAAATCAACTAATGAAAAATACAGATATATTTAAGAACCAGCGATCAAAAGGATTGTTCCTTCTGCTTGCTTTACTTTTCTTTTTCTTCTCCTGCAGTGAAAGTGTGCTGGATGAAAAACCGCTTGATTTCCTTTCAACGGGGAATGCCTATAATACAAGGGAGGACATAGCGATGGGGATAAATGCGTTGCATGCCGATGTCCGAAACTGGTTCACACAAAATGATGCGAACGCATATATCATGACAGCCCTGGGCACGGAGGAAGGGTATTATGGCGAAGATCCGGGCGCCAACGAATTATTGTGCAATTATTTAACGGGACTTACCTCTTCCTCAACCGAAATTGTGGATTATTATTGGGGGATCGGTTATTCCCTCATTCAAAAAGTAAATGTCGTGATTGAAGGTATTGATAAAATGGACAATACAAAATGGGCTGATGAGGCAGAAAAAAATGCAGCGCTGGCGGAAGCAAAGTTCTTCAGGGCTTTTGCATACCGGATGCTGGTGACCCTTTGGGGGGATATACCGCTGATTACAGAAGTGATTGATTTTGCCAAGACCGATTTTGTAAGAGACCCCAAGGCTGATGTTTATGCACAGATTGAAAAAGATCTGACTTTTGGTACAGAATATCTTCCTGAACGGGGAAAAGAAAAACAACCGGGAAGAATTACCAAAGGGGCAGCCTGGCACCTTCTCAGTGAAATTTATCTGGCCCAGCAGAAATATCAACTGGCTGTTGACGCAGCTTCGCATGTCATCAATGATTTTGGCTATGCTTTAATGAAAGAGCGTTTTGGTTCAAAATTGGGGAAAGATATTTTTAAAAACGAAAATGTCTATTTTGATCTGTTCACCAAAGAGAATCAAAATTTGGCAGAAAATAAAGAAGCAATTTGGGTCGTTCAAATCGATCCAAATATTACGGGTGGAGGAAGTAATGGCGGAGAAAGATTTTATACTCCGGCTTATTTCCGGATGGGAAACACCCCGGATGGTTTTAAGGCAATCTTGGGAGAGCTTTATAACGGCAGTTACACCGGTTATAACGATACATTGGGAAGAGGAGTTGCTTCTGTTTGCCCTACCAGTTATATTCGCTATAAAATCTGGCAAAGCGATTGGAACAACGATTACCGGAATTCGGAAGCCTGCATCAAGAGGAATTTCTATTTTGACAATCCTGCTTCTGCTTATGATGGAAAAAAAATAGAATGGAAACTTTATGCGGCCGGTAAAAGGATTCCTCTTAAGGATACCTGTCAGTATATTTTCCCTTATTTCATGAAAGTTGCTTCACCGTGTGAACATTATACCGATTTGGCCAGGTCGGGTGGAGGGTGGAACCATAAAGACATGTACGTCTTTCGCTTGGCAGAAACCTATCTCCTCAGAGCCGAAGGTTATCTTGGTCTGGGAAATAAGGACAAAGCTGCAGCCGATATTAACCAGGTGAGGAGCAGATCAAATGCAAAACCGGTTGCGGCGGGAAATGTGGATATTGATTATATCCTGGACGAACGGGCAAGAGAATTATATACGGAGGAGTGGAGGATGATTACCCTGATGCGGCTCAATAAACTGGTGGAACGGGTGCGTAAATACAACGATGACCCGATTTACCCGGGACTCAATATTCAGGATTACAATAATCTCTGGCCGATTCCGCAATCCCAGATCGATTTGAACGTGAGTGCAGTAATGAAGCAGAATCCGGGATATTAATTTTAGTACTGATAAAAAGACCGGAATTTTTCCGGTCTTTCATTTAACTTTTAAATTCTTGAAATATGAAGTACTCCTTTTCCATTTTGTTGATAACCATTATATTGTTTATCATTCCCGACAGTTGTAAAAGCAACTCTCCGGCAAAGATTGAAACGCCCTTATACAATATTTCGTGGACATCGTTCTCTGTTGATTCGTGGAAATATACGTTGAAATCGGGAGGGAAACCTGTTGAAATAAAACTGCCTGTTTTCGAAATCAATGGAAAACAAAGGCCAACTATACTGACGGGGTTGGTTCAGGCCGGGCGGCCAAACACTTTGCGAAACGGCGTAACCGAGTACATTTATGAAGGCCCTTTCAAGAATGACACAACCCTGCGTTTGCAGGTAAAATTCAGAGTTGCGGGTGACAATCCGATTGTACGGTTTTCTTATCTGGTAAAAGCTTCCGGCGGGCAAAAGTTTACCAAAAAATCAGGAACCGACAACCTGGCTTATTTGTCCTATTCATTCAACGATTTTCCCGAAGCAAAAGAAATCCGTCTTTCTGTTTTTAACGAAATGATCCATTCCTGCAATCTGGAGGAAACACGGATTTACGAAGCTGACTTTGCCAATTCAGGTAAAGTTGTCGGGCCTATCCTTCTTGGAAGCAATGGGAAAACCACTTTTCTTTGTGCATACGAACACGATTCGATGTACCCGGACAATTTTTTACAATTTCAGTTAAATTCCAATAAAAATGTTGATTTATTGGCTGTTAAAGGAAACTATTTCGACGGGCAGCCCGTGGATGGTTTTTCTACCATTTGGTTCGAAGCGGGTGCCGTAACCGGGGATGAGGATAAAATGGCCACTCAGTTCCGGACATTTATGGCGAAATACCAAACCATCAACATGGAAAGTCGTAAACCTTATGTTTATTACTATACCTGGGGTCGCCAAGAACGGGTGAAATGGGCCGGCGAACAATACCTGACAACCATGAACCTGGATTATACGCTTAAAGAAATCGACAGGGCGCATGAAATGGGCATCGAATTTTATGAAATAGACGCAGGATGGGCGCAAAAAACCGGCGATTGGAATGTTAATCTGAAGTTTTTCCCGGATAACTTCAAACAGGTCAGAGAGAAATTGAATAGTTATGGGATGAAACTTGGGGCATGGTTCGATCCGGCTAAAGTAGCCATATCGAGCCAGGCCTACCTGAAAAATAAGAATTGCCTGAAAACATGGAAAGGAAAGTCCAGAACTCCTTCGCCGGAATGGGAAACCGAAGAAAGTACCGATATGTGCGTTGTAAGTCCCTATTGGGAATATTTTGCCGATGTGCTGATCAGGTTAAATAAAGAATTGGGGATCGATTACTTTTATTTCGACGGAATGGGGCAATCAGGCTGCGACGATCCGCACCACTTTCACGGGACAGCTGAGAATTCATCAGAAGAACGCAATCAATGTTATGGATTCCTGTTGCCGGTATACCTGGGCAAGATTATGGAAAAAGTGGCTGCTGCCTGCCCCGACGCCTTTTTCGAATATGATGCCACTGAACCCAGCCGGATTGGCGTAGGGCTGCAGTTCCTGGCTAACGGACGTTATTTTATTTTAAACAATGGACCATACTTCCGCGATTTTAACCTGGGAGAAAGCCTTTTACCCAATGGATGTCATAACATTTTTATCCAGCCCGGCCCGGCCCGCACCTGGTTTATCCGCTCTGTCCTCGATTACGATAAATGGATCCCCTCCAACCTGTTTTTAGCCAACTACCAGCCTGACGACCCGGAAAGCTCCCAGATTATCAACCTGGCATCACTGATTCTGGGACAGAATTCCATCTGGGGCGAAATTATAAAAACCTCTCCCGAAGGGGTGACGCTTTTCAACGATATTCTGGGGAAATATAAACAGGTCCGCGGCGATGCATTGGCTGCCAGTCCTGTCGTTTGGGGGAATCCCGGTGACACGCCCGAAATATGGGAAAAAATCAATCCGGAAACAGGAAAAGGTGTAGTTGTCATTTTTGCCAATTCGAAAGGAAATTTCTCGTATATTACGAAAAATAAAGTGGTCGCTGATTTCTGGAATACCGAAGGGTCAACCGTAAGGATGGGTATCAACGGTCATGCAAAAATAGAAGCTTCGTTTCACAAAGCTTCGGCTGAAATAATATTCTTTGGTAGTAAAAATAAATAAAGAAAAATGAGAATCTATAAAACTGTTTTAATGTTTTATGCGTTTTGCGCACTTCTTTTCACAGCGTGTCAAAACGGAACATCAGATGTTGCCGGTGTAAAAAAAGAAATTTTTACAAAAAACGACCTGGAAACTATCATAACCAGGGGAGATATCAGCCGTACGATTTTCCCGGATACAGCAGTGCTTAATTTGTACCAGGGGAATGGCCGGTTTGGTTGTTCGTATGGTCCTATGGGGTTGCATAATAACCCTGAGAAAACCGGACTTGGAGAATACGGGAAAACCCAGTATATGCACATGCAGCATTTTGGCAGGGCCAAATTTGGCTCCGACTATTTGCTGCCATTAGCCCATATCTTCTGGGAATCAGAGCCTGAAAAGGTTAATAATTACAGGCAATACCAATCGTTTTACAACGGCACCATTACCACCCATTTTGAGCAGCCAACAGGTAAAGTTACCGTCACCACCTGGTTCGACCCGGTTGAGAGAGATATTGCCGGAATCAAGATCAATGTGGATGGTGAAGCCCCGG
>CAYWTT010000118.1:0-9117 GCA_964461245.1 uncultured Prolixibacteraceae bacterium
CCCCCATGACGCATTCCCAGTCCACCAGTCTTTTCTGTTGTTCGAAGCTCATTTCCCAGCCTCCGCCGCCATAGGTTTCGCTGAGGGTCCTTCTCCTTCCTGCCTGGTTGGCAGCACTTTGCAGCTCCCTGACCGCCCTTTCATTTCCGAACTGGCCGCCCAGGCCGGCGGTGTCCAAACGGTTTCCCAACATATCCACCCCCGGGACCTGATGCCAGATGTAAAAGGCGGACTCATCCAAACCTTCAGTAGGCACAGGCCAGCCGTGTTCCCAGTAATGACCTGTCCACATCAAACCCTTCTCTTCACAATAACGGTTCCAGGGTTTGGCCCAACGGTCAACAAAAAGCTCCAGAATCAGCTCGTAATAATCGTGCCTCACCTTCTTCCAGTCACCCGTCTCTTCCACCAGTGAAGGCAGGTTCACGCGAAGGTCATACCCCCACCGTTTCTGAAAGGCATCCCAAAGATCAGGAGTCCAGCGCAATACGCTCCCTTTTCCCATAGCTGCCTCCAGGTTGGGTTCATCGGTGAAAATACCAGGTACGGTGGTCCCGAAATCGGCGAGGTTTTTCTCATATCCCCTGGCCATGGTCAGTTCAATGAATTTCCGGGTAACTCCGGGATAAATCAGGTCGACATAAGAGTGTCCCCCGTACCAGAGCGATTTTCCAGGATAGGTTTTACGGAAGAGGTAATAGGTACCCTTTACCCCCTTTTCCTGCTCCCATGAAGAGGTGATATCTGCAAACCCGGTGTCGTTCTTCTTCAGAATCACGGCAACCGTATCCGAAGGAACTTTCTGCAGTTCATCCACAATATCCATGGTCAGCCCTGTGCCATGCCTGTAGGAATCCGGCATTTCGGCCGGGACATGTCCTCCTGCAAAGCCGGAAGGATAAGAGTTCTCATCGTAAATCCATATCTCCATTCCCATCGCTTTACCCTTTTTTACGGCATAATCAAACATATGGAACCATTCTTCGGAAAGATATTCGGTCAGCAATCCCGGCCGGGGATGAATAAATACTCCGCCCAGGCCCGCCTTTTTAAACTCTTTCAGCTGGAAATCAATGCCTTCCTCAGATATTTTCCAATTCCAGTCCCATAAAGGAATACTCCGGTATTCCGCCGGCGGATCGGCAAACAGCTTTTTTAACTCCCGGACGGATGAAATAGCTTCTTTCTTCTCGCGGGGGGCACATGCGGAAATTACAAATGCAAAAGTAACTAGTAACACAGACAACAATCTGTAATTCAATAGTTTCATATATTCATGGTTTAAGTTGAAACAGCCTTAAAGGTAATAATTAATCCGGCAAAGCCCAGCTGAGAATCATCTGCTTTTATGTTAAAATTGCTGCACATTGGCTATGAAACATTAAGTCAGGGGCAATTGGTGTATGGGTGCATGGAAGGACACTCTCTCGCAGCATGGAAGGAAATTACCCTGGGTCAATGGAAAAAAAGGTTAAAAAAAGGATCAGATCAATACCCGGGCAGCGGTAAAGTGGCAATAATTGCAATCTTTGCCGAAATATAATTTTCAGATCATTAAACAGAATGAGACACTATTTTCCCGGGATAATTGCCTTATGGCTGATATTCCAATTATCGTCTGCAACGGCACAGCAGGATGAAGTGATAAAAGAAATCGTTCGGATCGGACAGACGGACAACCAGACCATGAATCATCTGGACATACTGACAAACCGCTTCGGGGGAAGGCTGCTCGGTTCGGATGCATATGAAAACGCTGCCAACTGGTGTGCTACTATGTTCAGGAAATGGGGAATGGAAGTAATTATGGATGAGGTAGGTACCCTTCCTGTGGGTTTTAACCGCGGTCCCTGGTTTGGCAGAATGCTCAGCGAGGAGGGAATGACTCTTCACTTTGCCACTCCGTCATATACCTCTGGCACCCATGGGGTACAACGCGGTCCGGTTATGATGGAACCCAAAACACAGGCTGAATTTGACCGGATGAAAGGGGCTCTGAAGGGAGCATGGGTACTTATTTCCGGCACCAATACCGGGTGGCCGGTCGATTGGTCGGAAAGGGGAGATTCGATCAGAATGAAAATCATTGCTGAAAATGAAGAGATTGCCAGGAAGAACAGGGCAATAACGGAGGAAAACCGGAAAAACCCGGGCAATGAATCCAAACCGTTGTTACCGCTGAAAGAAGAACCGGCTCTTTTTTACAGGCAGATGCGCGAGGCAGGAATACTTGGGATAATCCAATCTTCCCCGGTGCCAATTCGGGTGTTGTATGACCGGAATAATCTTGAAAAGATGACCTTCGACATGCTGCCCACCGTACCCGATATTAAACTAGACGAACATCAATATAAGGTCATTGAACAGATGGTTAAAGAGAGAAGATATTTCCTTCTGGAGTTTGATATCCGAAATTATTTCAAAATGGGACCGGTTCCATACCACAACGTGATTGGCATCATCCGCGGGACAGAATTTCCGGATGAATATGTGATTATGGGTGGCCATCTCGATGCTTTTGATTTAGCCACAGGGGGTGTGGATGATGGTTCGGGAATTACTCCTGCCATGGAAGCGGCCAGGTTGATCATGGCGGCCGGAGGCAGACCCAAGCGATCCATATTGGTTACACTCTGGGCCGGAGAAGAATTCGGACTATGGGGATCCAAAAACTGGGTAGAGAAAAATAAGGATAAACTGGAAAGAATATCCAATTATTTCAACAGGGACGGAGGGCCTACCGTAGCCAGCAGCCTCACTGTGCCGGAAGCCATGTACGGAGACTTTGTTAAAGTCTGTGAGCCGTTGAACAGCATCAATCCAGAATTTCCCTTCACACTGAACAAACGGACGGAAGCCCCGAAACCGCGGCCCACCATGGCAGGTGGCTCCGACCATGCGTATTTTGCCATGAACGGGGTCCCCACCCTGACATTCGGTACTCCTGATCTGAAAGGATATGACTTCAACTACGGCGAGATCTGGCATACCGAAAGAGATACATACGACAAGAGCATACCGGCATACCAGAAACAAACGTCAATTGTCACAGCAGTTGTGGTTTATGGTCTGGCAAACCTCGATCATTTGCTCTCCAGAAAGGACTTGTACGGGGAAGAAGCGCTCGAGTCTAAATAAGCCGGTTCAGAGCGTAAAAAAATAATCTTCCAAACGCAACCATCAAAAGAAGAACTGCGTCTTTTCCCGGGTAGTATACCCGCTACGGATTATTTTCATAACAACTCTTCATTACCATAGTTGTATTACCGTTCAGATAAAACCTTTCCACAGGGTTTTAAAAAAAGTCAGCCGGGGTGAGACCTGAAGGTCGGGAATCATGATTCCCGGCAGGTATCCCCCGGCTGAAATGTAAATATGGATTTTACTGAAGTGCTTTCCGGCAATAATCCACGCATTTGACCACCTCTTTCACTGCATCCGAACCTTCGGGAATCGTATATTCCAGTTCTATATCACAGGTGATGGGCCACTTTTTCTCTTTAACCATTTGCAGGATCTTTACAACAGGGGTTTCACCCTGCCCGAAAGGCTGGTTCTTGTTGGGATCTGCAGCTTTCGGACCGGTCTTGTCTTTGAGGTGGATGCTGGCGATCCGGTCATGAAGGCGTTCGATCACCACACAGGGATCCTCGCCGGTAGCACCGAAATAGTGACCGGCATCAAGGTTCAACATCAGTTTGGGCCCATAAGCAAGGAACTTGTCGAAACTGAAACCGGGATTTCCAGGTTGCCCATGGTTGTGAAAAATCAGATACAGGTTGTGCTTTTCTGCAAATGGCCCCATCCGCTTTGCCGCCTCTTCTGATATTTCCGTTGTTATCCCTCTTGCTCCCAGTATTTTACATACATTAAAGGCATAATCAAGTTCACCGTCCGACATTTTATAATCACCCAGTTTCAGGATATCGATCCGGACCCCTTTGGCATTGAACATTTTCCGGATTTCCCTGAATTTGTCCATGGGTACTGTCTCACGCCACTTCCGGATCACTTCCGGATCGTTTACCTGTGGCCTTCCGGCATACTGTTCAACAGGATCACCCATCAGTTCAACAGAACTTAATCCCGACTGAAGTGCATATCCCAATATTGACTGAATCGATTGATCGGGCATGCTGCGGTAACTGTAAGTAATGGCGCCAACCTGCACACCACCGAATTTACTGGATACCTTTTTGGCAAAAGTTGCTGTGGAGCCCATAAACAGGGCAATAGCCACTAACAGGACCACCCGTTTTGAATACCAGGTAGACCCCGTCGAATTGCTTTTCGTTTGTTTCTTCATTGCAGTTTAATAAAATAAGTGTAAGTTGATAAATAAACGATCAGCTTCGTAAACTGAGCTGGTTAATCCATGCTTTGTTTACAGAATCTGATTCTGTTCTGTTTCCTTTTCAGAAAGCCTGCAAAATAAAAATTATCCTACTGAAATTCTAATTCCGGCATCATTTCTTTTCGAACTTTAACAGATACTCCAAGATAAGAGAAATAGTCCATCCGTTCAGTGATGTCCGTTATGTGATTTTTTATAGCCCAATGATTGCACCAATACAATTTGGGGCAAATTTCGGGGAAGATATACGCTACAGCAATTCGTCGGTGGAATTCCGGATAAAATTATCCTACCCACCAAGGATTAAAAATAGCCCCCTTTATCCACAATATCCCTGATCGACTGCCCTTCGTGCACCCAGCCGAATATTTTCTCTTCATTGGCTTTAATCTCTTCGGCACGGATCAGGACATCAAAGGCTATGTCGCGCGGGACAACCAACACCCCGTCAATGTCTCCCAAAACCACATCCCCGGGTTTAATGGTCACATCGCCGATCTTTATCGGTATCTGATAATGGGTGATTAAACAGCGACCGAGGCTTCCATTTGAAATCCGGTACTCATAAAATACCGGAAATCCGGTAGCCAGTATCTGGTGTGTATCCCTGATCCCTCCGTCAATGCAAGCGGCTTTCAGTTTTTTGCCTTTTGCGGTGGCAGTCATTACACCGCCCCACAAGGTGGCTTTTTCATCGCGGCTCGTATCCCAGATCACAAAAGCATCTTCATGCATTTCATCGAGCATTTGGGTTCTGAACTCCATTTCTCCCTGGATTTTTACATTGGGAGCGCTCTTTACTGTAAATGCAAAACCAGCCACTGTACGATATTCCCGCAAGGATACGATCCTTTTCGGCAATGCCTGTTCTAAAAGGCAGAATTCCCGCATGACGTCGTTCACGGCTCCGGTGTAAAGCTGTTCGAAACGACTGAGCAATTCTTTTTCCGGAATGGGAAATTCGGCTTTGGAAATTCCTTCCCGCTCGGCAATCAGCTTGTCGAGATTCATCATCCCAACCTCTTTTTTGTATTGATCAACACTCATATTGTTTTTTTTATATTGTCCTATTTTTAAAAATTCAATCCCATTCCGCCATCCACAAAAAAATCCTGTCCGGTGATATACCTCCCTGCATCGGAACAAAGCAAAATGGCAGCGGCAGCGCAATCTGCCGGTTCGCCAATGAATCCCAGGGGAATTTTAGCTTCCACGCTTTTCTTATACTGATCGTCTTTCAGCACCTCCTCGTTCCTTCCGGTGAGGATGGCTCCGGGGGCAAGATTATTGATGGTTACTCCATGGGGACCGAACTGGGGGGCCAGACTTTTAACCATACTCACCTGGGCCACCTTGGAAGCGGCATAAGCGATCATTTGCTGATGCGGCCTTAACTCCTGCACGCTGCCGATAGTGACAATCCGGCCCCAATGTTTTTTCTCCATGGCCGGATACAACGCCTGAATCAGGAAGAGCGAAGCCCTGAGATTGGTATTGATCTGCAGTTCAAATTCTTCAGCCGTCACTTCATTCCATGACTTCCGGAACTGAACTGAAGCATTTAGAACCAGAATATCCACTTCGAGATGGTTATCAGCCAGGTATCCTGAAATGGTTTTGAAAGAATCGGCGGCAGAAAGATCACAGGGGATGAGATAGCCATTGACCCCCCTCGCTTTGACCTCCTCACAGGTGACTTCAGCCAGGGCTTTACCCGAGCGGTAGTTGATCACCACATCAGCGCCGTATTCAGCCAGTGCCAGTGAAATGGCCTTCCCGATGCCCTGACTTCCGCCTGTGACCAGAGCGGTTTTTCCCTTTAAATTGAATAATTCTTTTATTTTCATGGTTTTTGTTTAGTGATAAATTGGTAATCCAGTACCGAAACCGGGATAGGAAATGATTTCCCCGCGTTCAGCTTCCGTTACGACAAGTCCCAGTTTTCCTGAGGGGTCAAAGGCACAGCTTGTGGGGCGGGTGCCGGGACAGGGGAGCGTACGGATCAGCTGTCCGCAGCCATCATATACCTGGATGCAGCTTTCATTAAAAACAGCGGTATAGAGATTTCCCTGCTCATCGAATGCCATTCCGTCGGGTCCCCAGGGACCCGATCCTGCCTTGGCAAAGTGCTTTTCATGGCTCAGCTCCAGAAAGTCGGCATTCCATTCCGCTATCCACAACTGCTGACGGTAGGTTTCTGCAAAGATCAGGGTTTTCCCGTCGGACCGGAAAGCCAGTCCATTGGTGAAATATTTGTCCCTTGAAATTACTTTAGCCCTATTTCCATCTTTGGGTAATACACATATCGTTGAAACGGGCTTTTCCCGTCCATCTGCATGATCTGAGAAAAGCAGGTTCCCGTTCCGGTCAAAAATCAGGTCGTTGGGACGCACCAGCCTTTGGCCTTCCATAGTCTGGTTGCATACCGAACGGAATGACTGATCGGCCGGATTAAAAATCCTTATCTCTCCCCTGCCACTGTCACAGAACCAAATGCATCCGTTCCGGTCGGTCATTGCCCCGTTCGGGGTTCCGTCCACATCAAAACGGTCCAGGTGTTCTCCATTCCAACGGGAAAGATTCCCGCCTTTAATTTCGACGAACCAAAGGTTCCCTTCAAAATCAAAGACAGGACCTTCCGGAAATTTCAGTTGCGATATGATGGTATTGATTTGCATCTGTTGGTTAAATTCCGCCTACTTTCGGATACCAGCCTGGCTGATAGGGATCCTGGTGAAACCGGGCATAGTAATCGCCCTTTTCTTCAAAGTAGCGTTCATATTTCTCCATCTTTTCCTCATCAAGCTCTACGCCCAGTCCTGGTCCCTGGGGAACCTTGATGGATCCGTTCTCATACTTCATCCTGCCTCCGGCAATGATATCATCTTCAAGAAAATGGTAATGGGCATCCCCCGGCATGGTCATCGTGGGAATGGTGGATGCCGTGTGGATCATGGCAGCCAGTTCGATCCCGAATTCAGCCCCGGAGTGCATGGCGACGCCCAGGTTAAAGGTTTGGCATACCGCAGCCAGGTCTTTCACCCCGCGGGGACCTTCCCAATAGTGGAGGTCAGTCAGTACGATGTCGATGCTGTTCATGTGTATGGCCGGCCCCAGGTCATCGAACTTGTTGGGGTACATATTGGTGGCCAGGGGGATCCGGACCTGCTCCTTTACCCGGCGCATTCCTTCCAGTCCCCAGCTGGGATCTTCGAAATATTGTATCTCCAGCTCTTCCAGGCGACGTCCTGCCTTTACGGCGGTGGCAACCGACCAGACCCCGTTGGGATCGATCCGCAGCCCGAAATCACTTCCCAGACGCTGACGGCAAAGCTGAAGCACCCGTACTTCTTCCATCGGATCCATAACCCCAGCTTTCAGTTTCATGGCGGTAACCCCAAGTGTTTCTTTCAGCTCCACGCAAAGGTCGGCCATATCTTCGGCACAGGTGTCGTGACCGCCACCCGGGCGGTCATATCTCCAGAAAAGATAGGCGATAAACGGTATTTCATCGCGGAGTTTCCCTCCTATCAGTTTGTTCATCGGAACATTGCATGCCTTCCCCATGATATCGAGGCAGGCGATCTCAATAGCTCCGTACAGGCGTGAATTGGACAGGTAGTAGATGCTTCTCAGCACCTTTAACTTGATGGCTTCCAGATCAAAGGGATCCATTCCGACAATACGGGGTTTCAGTTTCATCAGGGCACCCCGCTGATCGCCGCCGCCAACTTCACCCAAACCCACGATTCCTTCATCGGTGATTAACTCAAGAATAGTTCTCATCAGATACCCCGGATGTACCCCGGTATTGTGCCGTAACATGGCATTCAAGGGAATGGCCACCGTACGGACACGCATGTCAATAATTTTCATTTTCTTAATTATTAAGATGTTATGAGTTTTCGTTCAGTTTTTTATTGATGAGTTCCCCGGCGTTTTTAAGCTCTTCCAGGATCCTTTCCTGCAGGGGAGCCGTATACCTTGTTTCAGGCAAATAGGTACCCAGACTGGCAATGACTCTTCCGTTTTTAAAAAGCGGAACTGCGATCCCCACAATCTGGGCTTTGGAAACCTGGGTTGCCAGCTGCTTTTTCCGGATTTTCTGCAGCTCCAGCAGCAGGTCTTCTTCGTCTTCTATCCCGCTCCATACCTCCGGAGAGGGCAATCCGTATTTCCGGATAAATTCCTTTTGTTCCTTTTCCTCCATGCAGGCCAGGATCATCCTTCCCGTAGAGGTGAGATAGACCTCTTTTTCCTTCTTGTTGATTACCTGAAGTTCATGGGTGCTTTTTATTTCATGCAGGAGAATCCGGACATTGTCTTTTAGCACCGACAGGATACAGCCTTCATTGAGGGAAGCCGACAGGGCATTCATCGGTTCTATGGCTGCCTCCAGAAGCTCCTGTTTATGGGAATAATTCCCGGTAAGCAGATAGGACATCGATCCAAGCCGGTATCCGGCTTTACGGCCCTCCTGCTCCAGATATCCGCGGGAAACAAGCGTTTTGATGATATTGGCACAGGTGGCATTGTTCAAATTAAGCCTGCCTGCAATCTCGCTAAGGGTAAACAGCCGGGAACGGTCTGAAGCAACCAGTTCGAGAATATCCAGCGCTCTGTGAATTACCTGAATCATGATATGCGTTTTATCGGAGTTTGATCTTTCTTGTAAAAGAAACGGACAGCTATGAAAATGGCTATTGCAGAGCACACATAAACCACCGAAAGGGCCGACAATCCCCAGGCCAAGCCCAGCAGGG
>CAYWTT010000119.1:0-9075 GCA_964461245.1 uncultured Prolixibacteraceae bacterium
CTTCTTTTCCTGGACCTTATCGCGCAGGAATGTAAGGATATAGATGTGTTGGGGGTGAACTGCTACCGGGGCATGTCGTTTCTCGACCTGTTCAGTAAAGCAAAGGGTGCCATCGACAAACCGGTGATGCTGACCGAATTCGGGGCCGATGCCTACAATGCGCTAAGCCACAGTGAAGACCAGCAATCGCAGGCTGTTTATGACCTGGCCAACTGGCGTGAAATATACGAGAACGCAGCAGGATTGGGAAAAGCCGGCAATTCCATAGGAGGTTTTACCTTTCAGTTCAGCGACGGATGGTGGAAATACAAGCAAACAGAGGATCTGGATGTGCACAATACGAATGCATCCTGGGAGAACGGAGGTTATCAGTTCGACTTAAAACAGGGTGAAAACAATATGAACGAAGAGTGGTTTGGTATATGCGCCAAAGGTGAAACCAATGACAGGGGATTGTACAGTTTGTATCCAAGGGCTGCCTATTATGCATTGAAAGAAGCCCATCAGTTCAATCCCTATGCTCCGGGGACCACAGCCGGATCACTGGATGATTATTTTTCAAAAATATCGGTTACTGACGCCCTGTTGCATGCAAGAGGCGATTATGCTTCACTGATCAGTGAACAAACCAAAAAAATAAGGGTGGGATTAAGGGGTGAAATTACCACCTTCAATACCGGTGGAAATATGATTGCCACACCGTCCCGAAAGTCAGCCGATTTTTCAGGTTACCCGAACCGTCTTGGAGCCGATCATATGGAGTCGTTCTATCTTGATGTGGAGGCCAAACCGGCTGAAAATGTGAAAGCCGATGTATCCATAAATGTGCTGGGTAATGTAGCCGAAAATCCGATCGACGAAGTATTTTATGAGAACAGGGGGCTTTCGAAAACCATTACAGCCAACGATGGAACGCTCATCAACCTGTCGCCGATGGAGCGTGTCAAATTATACCGTGCAAGCTTCAGCTGGGACAGCAGATGGTTCAATTTCGCCAGCTTTTACCGGACAGGGCATAACCATTGGGGATATGAAGGCGATTTCTTCGGTTTGTACCGCGAAGCAAACTATGGACCCAACATCGATATTTACAATGGTGAAGCTCCGTTAGGATTTGAAATGAGCGCGAAAAAAGCCCTGAGCGGGTTGAAAATTGCCATGGGGCCTCAATTGTGGTGGGGAGCAAATCCGGCTGTGTTGGTAAAATATAATCATAAACTGGGCAGTTTCGATATGACCGGCATTTTCCAGGAAGACCTTGACAAAATGCAGCAAACGGTCAGTTCATATGCGCTGCCTACACCCAAAACCCGGAAAGCTACACTCTATGTCAAACGTGCATTCGGACCTTTGGGTGTCGAACTGGGTGGAATATGGTCAGGTCAGCCCAGAGTGGGCCAGTCTTTCCAGATTTATGAAAACGGGAATGTTTACCAGGATAAGATTTATTCGAAGGATACCTGGGGTGGTAAAGCCAAGTTGACCTTGTCAGCAGGAGCAGTTAAATGGTATGTCCAGGGGGCGGCAATGGGTTTAGTGGCTGAAGCCGGGCCTGACAATACCAAAACTTTTACCGGTTGGCGGCTCAAGGATTCAGGAAGCGGAAATCAGCTGAATTTTCTGACGGGATTCGCTCTGAGTTTGGGGAATTTACAGGTGGCACCCAACTTCCTGTGGCAAAAACCCATTGTAGGACCAGTCCCAAGTACGGCACCTGCTCCGGGAAGACCGAGAAACGTACTCGATGATCCGTTTGTGGTCAGGGCAAACAGGGAAACCGTGGGTGGAGAACTTATGATTACCTTTGACCCGACACCGGCCACCTGGATGTACGAATGGAATAATGATGAGGTTGAAGATGCACCTTTTGCCGTCAGCGCTGATTTTGTCTACCGCCATCTCCCCACCACGATGGATGCCACCCTGGGATTCATGGCCAACCGTAAAATGTTTGTATTCAACGGAGCCCCTTCAGCCCATGATTTATGGGAAATCAACACCCGGATCGTATCCAAATTCAGGCAAAACTACGGATTAATAGCCAACCTTCTGGTTGGGAACGCCCAGGCAAACGGAACCGATGAGCGTATCATTCAAAGGTATAGCGGTGATATAAGCCTGATTTACAAAAAAATGAAATTGACATCATTTGTAAAGGTGAACGACTGGGGTCCCTTCGATTATCACCGCGATTACAATTTGACCTACCCGTTGCAGTTAATGGCTGACCTTTCAACCTCGTTCGGAAAACCAGGGTGGTTTAACCTGCCTTCCACCCGTATCGGATTGCGCTGTACCTGGCGCTCACTCGACCAGTATTCTCCCCGTTACAACCCTGCATCCAAATTGGACAGCAATGGCCAGTGGATTCCGGATCCTACCGCAATAGGATACGATAATGGAAATGAATGGGAAATCAGAACCTATATCCACTTTAATATTGGTAAATAAATCGTAAAAATTACGCAAATGAAAATTATAAAACTCAATTATGCAATGACTGTTCTTGTCGCATTTCTGATGATTGCAGTCAGCTGTGAAAGAAAAATTGATGAATTGGAACTCGCAACCTATCCGACGACACCTGAGGTATTCATCGATGATTTCAGTTCCGGACTCTATTATTCAGCGTACGGAACTTCCAAAGTAACAGCTTTCAGTGTAGATAATGAAGTGAAATACAAGGGGACTTCCTCCATGAAGTTTGAAGTTCCCGATGCGGGCGATCCCAACGGTTCTTACGTCGGAGGGGTTTTCGGAACCAATCCGGCCCGCGATTTATCGGCATATAACGTCCTGACTTTCTGGGCAAAAGCCTCTCAACCTGTCACATTGGGCGAAGTGGGTTTTGGCAATGATATGGGAGCATCCAGATATAAGGTTTCCATTTCCAATGTGGCTGTGAATTCAAAATGGACGAAATTCTACGTTCCAATGCCAGATCCTTCCTTATTAAAAATGGAAAGAGGCATGTTTTACTATGTGGCAACCCCGCAAAACGGCAAAGGCTTTACTTTCTGGATTGATGAAGTCAGGTTTGAAAAACTGGGGACCATTGCCCATTCCGCTGCCGGAATTTTAAACGGGAGAGATTCGGTTATTAACAATTCTGAAATCGGGGATATCAATACCATATCAGGCATCTATGCTACATTTAATCTGCCAACAGGCATTGATCAAAAGGTGGATTTATCAGGTTCATATTTCACATTTACCTCATCCCGTCCGGAAGTTGCTGCAGTAAACGATTTGGGAATTGTCACAACCGCGGATAAAGGTTCGGCGGTGATAACCGCCAAAGTGGGGGAAAATGTTGCGAAAGGTTCATTTACCATAAATTCAGTAGGTCAACCGGTTGCACCTGCTGAACCGGCTCCGGTCCCGGCCGTTAACAAGGATAATGTCATCTCGTTATTCAGTAACGCCTATACAAATGTGAAGGTGGATTCATGGAATACCCACTGGCAGTATTCAACAGCACAAAACTCTTCAATCCAGGTAAAAGGGGATGATGTGATACGCTATCGCAACCTGAACTTTGTGGGTATTGAGTTTACCTCACAACCAGTTGATGCCGGCGCTATGACCCATTTCCATATGGATATATGGACACCTGATGTCACGGCCGGTAAGACATTTAAGCTGATGTTGGTTGATTTCGGATCCAACGGGATATATGGCGGTGGTGATGATTCCAGTTCTGAAATTTCCGTTACCAGTCCTGCTTTGACCACTCAAAACTGGGTTAGCATAGATGTTCCTTTGAAAAACTTTACACAATTAAAAAGCAAATCTCATTTGGCCCAGATGGTACTTTCAGGTGATTTACCAAATGTGTATATAGACAATGTATATTTCTATAATTTAGGATCTGCTCCGGTCACGGCAGCTCCCGTCCCAACCACAAATGCCGCTGATGTCATCTCAGTGTTCAGCGATACCTACATCAACCTGGCCGGAACGAATTTCAATCCGAACTGGGGCCAGGCAACCGTAACGACCCAGGTTAACATTGCCGGGAATAACACCTTAAAACTATCCGGTCTGAATTACCAGGGAATCAATATTGGCAGTACCGATGGCACGAACCAGGATCTTTCGGCAATGAGTTATCTTCATCTGGATTTCTGGTCAAACAGCTCATCATCACTGAATGTTTACCTGATCAGTCCCGGACCGAATGAAAAAGCTTTTAAATTAAGTGTTCCCACAGAAGGATGGACAAGCGTGGATATTCCCTTATCTGCTTTCTCAGGTGTCGATTTAAAGAAAGTATTCCAGTTTAAATTTGAAGGGGATGGAAATGTCTTTATTGACAATATCTATTTTTACAAAACCGGACCAATCCAGCCAACTGAACCGGTAACTGCAGCTCCTGCCCCGACAGCCAGTCAGGCAAATGTGGTTTCCATATTCAGCGATGCCTACCCCAACGTAGCGGGAACAGATTTCAACCCCAACTGGGGACAAAGTACCGTTACTTCACAGGTTTCAGTCGCTGGGAACAATACCCTAAAATTAACCGGACTAAATTATCAGGGAATTGCGTTAGGAAGCAACCAGGATGTTTCCGGGATGGGTTTTCTGCACCTGGATGTCTGGTCAGCCAATTCCACCCTGCTGAACGTTTCTGTGATCAGTCCGGGACCTGCTGAAAAGGCTTATGGTATATCCGTTCCCACAACGGGGTGGACAAGCGTGAATATTCCCTTATCTGCTTTCTCAGGTGTCGATTTGAAGAATGTATTCCAGCTTAAATTTGATGGAAACGGAAATATCTGGATTGACAATATATATTTCTACAAAACCGGGGGAACCCCGCCAACTGAACCGGCTACTGCAGCTCCTGCCCCGACAGCCAGTCAGGCAAATGTGATTTCCATTTTCAGCGATGCCTACCCCAACGTAGCGGGAACAGATTTCAACCCCAACTGGGGACAAAGTACGGTTACCACGCAGGTTTCTGTCGCAGGGAACAATACGCTTAAATTAGCCGGATTAAATTACCAGGGAATTGCGTTAGCCAACAACCTGGATGTTTCCGGTATGGGATATCTGCGCCTCGATGTCTGGTCTGCCAATTCAACGCTTTTGAACGTTTCCCTGATCAGTCCGGGACCTGTTGAAAAGGCTTATAGTGTGACCGTTCCAACGTCGGGGTGGTCAAGTCTGAGTATTCCCCTGTCTGCTTTTTCAGGTGTTGATTTAAAGAATGTTTTCCAATTCAAATTTGACGGGAATGGAAATGTCTGGATTGACAATATTTATTTCTATAAGTCCACATCAGGTGGTGCATACAGCCTGAGTAGTCCGATCGATTTTGAATCGGCAGGATATGGCGCCGGCTGGACCTGGAATGTATTCGAAAACGATACGAACCCGGCACTACAGTTTGTTGCAAATCCGGATAAAACAGGTGCGAATACTTCTGCAACCGTGGCTAAATTCACTGCACTAAAGGCAGGTCAGCCCTGGGCTGGCTGTGAAGTAAGTCATGGTGCCATGGGTACTTTTAAACTGGATGCCAACAACTGCATAGTCAAAATAATGGTATATAAAACGGTGAAGAGTGATGTGGGAATTAAATTTGCGAAATCTGATGGCTGGTCGATGGGAGAAATCAAGGTGGCAAACACAGTCATCAATGAATGGCAGGAACTTACCTTCAATTTTACTGGTCAGGTGCAGGACGGATATGATCAAATAATCATATTCCCTGATTTTAATGCAAGAACATCTGATAATGTGATCTATTTTGACCATATAACGTTCGGTAAGTAAAAAAAGGAGCAGTTCAACAAAGCATTTAAATTCATTGATCAAAAAAACAAGGTTATGGAAAAAAATAGCATAATAAAGGTAATTGCAATGATGAGTGCATTATTGCTTTTAGCGCTTTCCGGATGTGAAAAAGATAACATTCAGAAACTTGAGCAACGCAACTGGCAACTGGTGTGGAGCGACGAATTCGATGGCACAGCCGGAGTTTTGCCCGATGCTGCGAAATGGAAATTTGATATTGGAATCGGGCCGGATAACAACGGCTGGGGTAATGCGGAATTGGAATATTATACCAACCGGACGTCCAATGTATCCCTGGATGGTAAAGGCAATCTGGCCATTACAGCCAGAAGTGAGTCATATTCCGGTTCTGCTTTTACTTCTGCCCGGATCAATACATCCGGAATTTTTGAACAAGCATACGGACGTGTAGAAGCACGCATCAAAACACCATGGGGGCCAGGTATATGGCCGGCATTCTGGATGCTTGGCTCTGATGTGAACAGTGTTGGATGGCCTCAGTGCGGTGAAATTGATATTATGGAACTCCGAGGACAGAAACCTGACATTGTCAACGGCACAGTGCATGGACCCGGATATTCAGGCGGTGCAGCCATTACAAAAAGTTTTGCACTGAAGAATGACCGGTTTGATGTGGATTTCCATTTGTTTGCTGTGGAATGGGGAACCGACTATGTGGACTTCTTCGTGGATAGTACGCTCTATCACAGGATTACTCCTGAAAATGTAAAGGGGGAATGGGTTTTTGACCATCCTTTCTTTATCATCCTGAATGTGGCTGTGGGGGGAAATTACCTGGGCTTTCCCACCAGTCAGACTCCTTTCCCGCAAACCATGTATGTGGATTATGTCAAAGTCTACAAGCAAGTTGAATAATTAGCACTATTTCGCATAAATCCTGAAATATGTTCTGAAAATGTTATACATGACAAGGATATAAAAGGTATTGTCACACAAACAATTGCCTGCTCATATAAACCCCCACGTCGAACAAAATGATGACTGATGTCAATCGTTTTTTCGAAGTGGGGCTTCCATAAAACAAAGACCAGGTTATGGGTAATAACCGGACCTTCCTGAATTTGACACAAAAAAACCTCGTCTTGCGACAAGGTTTCCAATTTCTTTATGGTTTAAAATATTAATCTTTTCAGGTGGAAGTAAATTACTCACTATTCGGTCAGTTTTATTTTTAATCTTCCCAGTTTTGAACGGATAGAAGCTTCCGTTGTGTTAAATTCTGCAGCCATTTCCTTCACTGATTTTTTCAGCTCAACCAATTCTTTGATTTTATTATCATCCAGTCTCACCCTTGTTTTTCTTTCAACTGCAGCATTTTTTTTACCCTTACCGGAAAATTCAATAAATTTAAATTTTCCTTTTAAGCCTTCTATATCTGCTTTCAACGATTCATCAAGTTTAGCTAAATCTGATTTTAGTTTTAATTCCAATTTTTCTTTCTTAGATGCATAGAGCGCATTCAATTTTTCAATCTCATTTTTGGTGAGTTGATCAATTTGTTCTTTTGTTAATTCAAGTTTCATGACAAAATATTTTAAATCATTGATAATGGGGCTAAGATAAGAATAAATTGCATAAGAACCATATAGTAAACATCATTGAATAAGCTTACACGATGTTCGTTTAAAAATAAACGAAGCTTAATCTTCCAATAAAAGAAACATTATTTCAAATCAATCAAAAACGTTGGGTATAAAAATAAGCGCTTAGGTTAGCCAGCTTATGAAGAATCTCATTATTTTTCCAAAGTATCCCACCACGGATGAAGTACTTTTCTTTCTTAGTGACATTTTTATACCTAAATTGAAATTCAACAAATCAACCGTTTAACCATGAATTTGAAATTAGTAACTGTGGTACGGTTCCGGTTACACCCGGCAGTACACATCTACTGTAGCTTGATCAGCTGCATTTTGGAAATCCTGGCCCGGGTAACCCTGTCGGTAATGTAAGTAGTGGAAATGGTTGCCGTAACTTTTTGTCCTACCCTGTATCTGCGCAAATCAATGAGCTGCGGATCCACCACAAAACTCCACAATTTACCGCTCTCATCCTTTAAGGTGACTGAGTTTGCCGGCAGATCTATCTTTATGATGGTAACCGTCACGGTAGTATCAGAAGGTAGTCCGGGCAATTCAGAACCAGTCGCTGCAGGAATGGACTTTCCGGTGGCATGGAAAGGCATAATCATTACAGCCCAAATAAAAAATGCTGTGGCAATTAACTGAAATACAATGGTCTTTTTCATTTTTACCGGTTTAAGGTTAATGGTGTTTTAATGGTGTTTTAATGGTGGATTTCCTAAAATCTGTACCCATTCCCCAGTACTTCCAGGGTATTCTTGTCTAAATAAACCACAATGGGCCCCAGCAAGGGATCTTCGGAGGTATTAAAAGTTACTGCATATACATCTTTCTGCTGATAGACAGTTTCTGATACGGTAGCTTTTTCCCAACTGACGGTGACAGTGGCTTTTTCAGTTGAACTAAGCGAATTCCAAGCTGTTTCCCTGATTTGATGGTAAAGGTCGGTATCATTATCTTTGCCACATGAGGTAAATAGAGGGACCAAAACGACGAAAAAAATAACTAATCGACTCATTTTTATTCTGTTTTAGTAAATAGACGATGTAAGTCCGCTCAAAGTTGCTTCCCCCGTAAAAGAAGTATTCTTTTCCGATTGTCCATCAATAATTTGTTGTAGAACGGATTAAGGATCTTCACCTAATGGGACTGGATTGCTGAAAGATTATACGATATTAACCATGGTAATACCCCAGGGCATGAAGAGAAAAGCGTGGCTGAAAATCGGTCACCTAATGACAAACGGAATGGATTGAAAGAATTTCAATATTCGACCAGGGCACAATGTACATTTTGACAATGTATTGGTTGCCCTGATCCCCTTTCACGTTAAGGTGACACATGTCACTCTCCCCGGTGACCCTCTCAAAACCTTTAAAATTGAATACTTCACCGGTCCAATCGCTTGTAAATTCAATATTTTCCAGTTGAGCGGACTGCCAGGTTTGTACATCATTTATAAAGTGCGTCCTTAGCCTGATGGTATAATGCCTTGCCATTAATACATCTACAGGCTCTCCATCCGGATCATCGGTGCAATACACGGGGAGGTGCAAGGTGGAATATACCACATAATCATTGTCGACATAGGTCCTGGTGCCATAGTCTATTCTGGTTTGCGCGGAAACCGGGATGATCGCAAGACTCATGAACAGAAAGAG
This sequence comes from uncultured Prolixibacteraceae bacterium, assembly GCA_964461245.1. Lineage (GTDB taxonomy): Bacteria > Bacteroidota > Bacteroidia > Bacteroidales > Prolixibacteraceae > UBA1413. Next base: position 9,068 of record CAYWTT010000119.1, read on the forward strand.
GGATAAAA
>CAYWTT010000120.1:0-9055 GCA_964461245.1 uncultured Prolixibacteraceae bacterium
AAGCCTGAACAGGATCAGGTAAGAACCGGGGTATACTTTGCAGCCTGTATCGTATAAGCGTTATGAAAGCCATGATCTTTGCCGCCGGTCTGGGAACCCGTCTCAGGCCTCTTACCGATACCATTCCCAAAGCGCTGGTATGTATCGGGGGCAAACCGATGCTGGAACGGGTGATTGAAAAAATGATCAGGGCAGATTGCCGTGAAATCGTGGTGAATGTCCACCATTTCCCGGAACAGATCAGGGATTTTCTGAAGGAACACCACCATTTCGGGATCACTATCCACGTTTCAGACGAAAGCGATGCCATACTGGATACCGGCGGCGGTTTACTGAGAGCGGCTGCGTTGCTCAGGGGAGATGAACCGGTGCTGATCCACAATGTGGATGTGATCAGCAACCTTGATCTGCAAATGCTTGTGAACTGGCACAGGGCTTCTCAAGCGTTGGCCACGCTGGTGGTCCGTGAGCGGAAGACGGAACGGTACCTGCTTTTTAACCGGGAAATGCGGCTGACAGGCTGGACTAACCGGGATACCGGAGAAACCAGAGAAGCCCTGCCGGAGTTTATTCATGATTCCAAACCACTGGCATTCAGTGGAATACATGTTGTTAGTCCCCGATTCTTAGATGTTTTGACCGGAAGCGGTAAATTCTCCCTTATTGATACCTATCTCCGGATGACCCCCTTTTATCCCGTGATGGGATATGAAGATCATTCCGCTGTTTGGATGGATGTGGGCAAACCGGCACAACTCGCAGAGGCTGAAAGGCTTGCTGCCGCCGGAGAACTGTAAACTGTTGTCTCCGGGATACTTAGACTTTAAACCTTAAAATACATAAGAAAACTTTGCGTCTTGGTGCCTTTGCGTGTAGAACCGTTACCCGATAACATAAATATGATCAACTTCAGCTTTTCAATCAAGGGCACAAAATTTGATGAACAGCGATTTTCTACCAAGATTTTACCCCTCCGGGGTATTCACTATCCAAAAACCGATTAACGATAACCGTTAACCGACAATCCATACCTTTAACCATTGACTGGGGCGGAAGTCCCATTTAGCCTGCCCGACTGAACGAGGACAGTCGTTCGGGCGGGGGGAAACAAGGGTGCGGGAAGGTGAGTAGACAACCCGAACAATTCCGCACCTTAAAATCCAATACCCCAATTCTCTGCAAAAATCCACAGTCAGAAATATTTATTCCGGAGAATCTGGTAATTCCTGAATTCAAACGGCCGTATGCCGGTCAGCTTTTCAAACCAGAAAAGCAAACGATAGCGTAAGTTCAGGTTTCTTTTTTTCAGGTCGACCTCCACTTTCCAGTTCAGCATTCCAATCCGCGCAGCCATGACCTGCGGATGGACTCCTGTAAAACGGGTCAGGGCGTCATAGTTGCAGCTGTAATTAAACTCCTTCGACGTCAGCACAGGGATTTCTGAGGAAACAGCGCTGTCGTAATACGGTCGTACAGCGTCAATCTTCATTTGCATCAGGGCAGGGGGTCTGACCCACCCGTAATGATATATTTCCGCCTCGACCGGAACCACCTTCAATTTCTGTCCCTCTTTCCTGAATCCCTGGGCATCTCGGAAGGAACGGATACGCTTGTCATTGCGGATGATCCTTACCTCCCTACGGTACCAGTGGCGGGAATCCCCCACATAGTCAAATGTGCCGTAAAAATGGAGGTAGCGGAAAAGCAATCCCTCTACCTGCGGGAAATCCATCCATTTCAGCATGGCTGATCTTACCGGTTCAAGGTATTTTTCATGCAGTACTTCGTCTCCTTGGATATAAAAGCACCAGTCATATTCCGCGGGGATGAGGTCAAATGCCTTGTTGGTCTCGTCGGCATAGACGGCACCGCCCTTTACCAGTTTTTCGTTCCAGACGGTATGGGTTATCCTGATCTTGCCGGAAGGGAGGCTCTGCAATAGCTGCAAGGTATCATCCCTGGAATCTCCCAGAGCTATAAAGAAGGTATCCACAAGGGGCAGGACCGAAGATATAGCCTCCACTACCGGGAAGTTGAGTAAAACAGCATTCCGGATAAAGGTGAAACCGGCAACTTTCATTGTTTCGAAAGTTTGCGGTTTTTGTAAGTCTCAATAAATAGCTCGATGCCAGAAATAAAAATCAGGCTGTATCCCAGTAACTCGATCCCTTCTTCGCCGGCATTTTTAGCCCAGCGATTATAATCACCTTCCAGCAGGGTTTCCCAAAAACGGGTTCTTCCGAAAAACCTGCTGAAGACAAAAGTGACCAGAAATCCGATGACAAACCAGGGTATGGCCGGATTCTTTAAAAACTTCTCCAATGACGGGATGATGTGTTTTCGGTAATGATAGAGCAATCCGCAAAATGCGAGAATTAACGGAATCTCCAGATAAAACCAGTAACTGATCTGGTTGTTGAATTCACGGATAAAGGCCATGAAAAAAAACAGAGAGGTCAGATTGGCTATGGCCGTCAGATTCCTGTCCAAGCGTCCGATAATGATGAATAATAAACCAAGTATAAACAGAAATCCTTCCTGCATCAGTTCCGTGCCGGAATTTTCCCCGAACTTGCCAGTGGAAGTGATGTGACTGGCATCATAAATAAAAACGACATTCAGCAATACCATGAGAGTGGCATAAAGCACCACCCTGATTGAGAAAAGCAGGATAAATTTCAGATTATCTTTCATTTCTGGTTAATTTGTGATATGACATGGGCAAAGGCATCGTCTTCATTGGCGGGCAGCAGCCTGAAGTTTTTTTTCAGCGCTGCAGGGGCATTGTCGGTCAGGAAGGAGTGGCCGGTGAATTCCAGCAGGTCAATGTCATTGTAATCATTGCCGATTCCGAGGGTTTCTTCTGGTGAAATGTTAAGCCGTTTACACAGGAAAAGTACTCCGTTCCCTTTGGAAACGCTTTTGTGGAATATTTCCAGCCAGATATAGCCGGTATTCAGCGGGGAGGATGCCCGGATCACCCTTATCTCGGGTGAAATCGCTTCAATATCCGATTTAAGGGTGGCATATTTTTGCTCATCACCGGGAATCACTACCAGGAATTGGCACAAATCCGTTTCAGGCATCCCTTTCTCGGGCAGGGGGGCGGCCAATGCATGGTGGAAAGTAAAATACCTTTCAAATTCTTCGCAGTGGCTGCTTCCTCTGTGGTACCAGAGATGATGGTTTTCAGGTGCCGGCCAGAAAGCGTGAAAATTGACATCCCGCGATTTGAAACACCTGATCAGTAGGCTGGCAATATCTGCCGGAATGTTCCTGGTGTAAATATGATTGTTCCCGGTGCAGTCATATACTCCGGCACCGGATGAATAGACCACAAAATCGAAGGGCACATGGTCAGGAATCACCTCCCGGAACTTATGCATATTCCGGCCGGTGGCAGCTACCCGTACAACCTTTCTGTCACCGAGCATGCGCAGGGTGTCGAGGTTGGAAGGGCTGATGGTTTTGTCATTCCGCAGGAACGTCCCGTCCAAATCGGTTGCAACCAACTTGATATTGTTCATGTAACCTGAATTGTGGCCACAAAATTAATAATTGGCGGAAATTTTATTCTATCAGGAAGGGGCAATAATCAGCGGCAACTCATTTTAGCTGGTTCGTCGTCAGAAATCGTCAATTTGCCGAAAAAAGAACCGAATAAAAAGGTACAGATCATAGTTTTAGGCGAATATACTATCTTTGTGAGCTGTTCAAAAAGCGGAAATATGAAAATCGGACTTATCGGCTACGGGAAAATGGGGAAAGAGATTGAAAAGATTGCCCTAAAACGGGGGCATACTATTTCTCTGAAAGTGGATGTGAATAATCCGGAAGATCTGACGGTTGAAAATCTCCGGAAGTGTGATGTAGCGATTGAATTCACCTTTCCCGGATCGGCCGTGAAGAATTACCTGACCTGTTTTGAAGCGGGGGTTCCCGTGGTCAGCGGCACAACCGGCTGGCTTGCACAGCGCGAACTGGTGCACCGGAAATGCCTTGATTCGGGCGGCACCTTTTTTTATGCCAGTAATTTTTCCCTGGGGGTGAACCTGTTTTTTGAACTCAACCGGATCCTTGCCGGAATGATGAAAGATCATCCCGATTACCAGGTAGGCATCCGGGAAATCCATCATGTCCAGAAATTGGATGCCCCCAGCGGAACGGCCATTACCCTGGCTGAAGACCTGGTGAACCTGCTTCCCGGGAAGACAGGCTGGAAGAACGAATCTGAAACTGAGGCCGGGGAAATCCCTGTCGTATCAGAACGGACCGGAACCGTTCCCGGAACGCATATCATCAAATGGGATTCGGATGTCGATTCCATCGAGATCATGCACTGTGCCAAAAGCAGGGAGGGATTGGCACTGGGAGCCGTCCTGGCCGCTGAATTCTGCCGGGATCACCGGGGAATATTAACCATGAAAGATATGCTGAAAATTTAAAAAATAAGGATAATGAAAGAATTTTTCTCAAGCAAGTGGTTTAAGTTCGGCCTAGTTGCCCTGCTTTATACCCTATGGGTGATCTGGCTGAAAAATTATTGGTGGCTATTAGGATTGCTGGTGATTTATGATATCTATATTTCCAAGAAAGTACACTGGGCTTTCTGGAAAAAGAAAAATCCGCCGGACGGGAAACAGACCAAACTGGTTGAATGGATAGATGCCATCATTTTTGCAGTCATTGCTGCTTCTTTCATTCGGATGTTTTTTATTGAAGCCTATACGATTCCCACCTCTTCCATGGAGAAATCGATGCTGGTGGGTGATTACCTGTTCGTCAGCAAGACGGCTTTCGGCCCCAAAACACCCAATACCCCCCTGAGCTTTCCTTTTGTTCACAATACGCTTCCCCTTTCCACCCGCAAATCATACGTGGAGTGGATCAAGAAGCCCTATAAAAGGTTAGCCGGTTTCAGGAAAATTAGAAATAACGACGTGGTGGTGTTCCATTTTCCGGAAGGAGATACGGTGGCCATGAAGGTGCAGAACCAGAGTTACTATCAGTTGGTCAGGAGTTATGGTCGTGACCGCATCTGGAACGATGAAGGCAACTTCGGAAAAATCATTGCCCGTCCGGTTGATAAGAGGGAGAATTACATTAAAAGGTGCGTGGCTATCCCGGGGGATGAATTCCAGATCAGGCAGGGTATACTGTATATCAACGGTAAAGAGCAGCAGCATTACGATGGCGTGCAATATAACTATCTGGTCAAATCGAACGGCACCATCAATCCCAAGGCATTGGACAGGCTGGGAATTGCCAACGACGACAGGCAGGAATACAACAGTATGCAGTATATTTTCCCCATGACCGACAAAATGGTCGGGGAGATGAAACGGTTCACCAATGTGACGGGAGTTGACAAACTGCTGGATGAACCGGGACGGTGGGATTCCAATATTTTCCCGACCGACAGTCGTTTCCCCTGGAATGTCGACAATTTCGGTCCGCTGAAAGTGCCGGCAAAAGGCGCCACGGTGAAGCTTTCCGTGGATAACCTTCCACTTTACCGGAGGATTATCGATATTTATGAAAACAACGATCTCGAAGTGAAGGACAGTGTGATCCTGATCAACGGGAAGCCTGCCGGTAGTTATACATTTAAAATGGATTATTACTGGATGATGGGGGATAACCGCCATAATTCGGCTGACTCCCGTTACTGGGGATTTGTCCCGGAAGACCATGTGGTGGGTAAAGCCTCTTTCATCTGGCTTTCACTCGATAAAGACAAAAAATTTCTTGCCAAGATAAGATTCAACCGTCTCTTCAGATCGGTTCACTGATTCAGGGGAAAAAGTATGATCAGCAGTGTGCAGTTTATATTAACTGTGACAAGTTATTTATACACTCTGTGATTTTAATTGATAATTTTGCAGGGGATACGGGAATTATTCGTGAAATCCAAAGCATTATACTATGGAAAACCAGGAACCTGCTAAAAAAAGCGGACGCAATATTCAGTTGGTCATTATTCTGATTCTTGCTGTTTTGCTGGTCATTTTTACCCTGCAAAACCAGGATAAGGTATCGCTGAAGCTCTTTTTCTGGACGGTGCCTGAGATTCCTGTGGCTTTGCTGATCACCCTTTGCCTTTTGCTGGGATACCTGATACCCTATTTCCTGCTGATTCCCAGAATTTGGAATTTGAAAAGTGAACTGAGCCGGACCCAAAAGGAGAAGGAAGAACTGGAAGAAGCCACCCGGGAACCGGTAAAGGAACGGCAAAAACCCGATCCTGAAGGAATAGCTTTTGATGATGAGGAAGAGAACGAAGTGGACCTGGCCAGGAAAAATGTTTCCCGGAGATTTTTCAAGGAGTAGCCAATATGGAATCTGGATCGGTCCTGTTGTCCACTGCCTGTTGTGCTCCCGCTTTTTATTTCTCCCGAATCCTGTTTCACGATAAAGTTTATCTGGAACAGCATGAGCATTTCATCAAACAGACTTATCGTAACAGATATACCATCCTGAGTCCCAACGGCCCGGTCGACCTGGTGATTCCCGTGGAACACGGAAGAAGTCCGCAGATGAAGATCAGGGACGTACGTATAGCCTATCAAACCGAATGGCAACGGATTCACTGGAGGACCATCCGTACCGCTTACAACAACTCCCCTTTTTTCAGCTATTATGAAGATGAAATTGAATCCTTTTATCTGAAAAAACAGAAATTTCTTTTCGACTTTAATCTGGCCTATCTCGAAACCATTCTGTCGTTGCTTGAAATGCGGAAAGAGATCTTATTTACCCTGAATTTTGAAGAAGTACCGGAACCCTTTGACAATTTGAGGGAGGTCATTTCCCCCAAGCGGAAGTGCACAGCATGGTCACCGGAATATGTCCATCAATCCTACACCCAGGTTTTTCATGATAAATTCGATTTCATTCCGGGACTGAGTATTCTAGATCTTCTTTTCAATGAAGGCCCTGTTGCACGGGCTAAGTTATGAACCAGGACAACCGGCTGAAAATATCAATGTAAAGCGGGGAGTGTATAGGATAAAAGATTAAAGATCAAAAGGCAGCCCCTTGCTCTTTGCTCCACGCTCTCTGCGTTGTGCCGATATCCTTTAACCCGTAGCTTATACCTGTGCCCCGAATACTCTTTTCAGCAATTCAGTAACCCGGGCGACCGGATTGGTACGGATTTTTATTTCCTCTTCGGCGATCTTCAAAAATAGTCCATCCAGTGCTTTTTGCGTCAGGTAACTGTCGAGCTGGATGTTCACACTTTTTAATCCTGCGACTTGACCTACCACCGATCCGGCAATTTTATTCCACTCCGTGGTAAGTTTGTCCCAACTTTCCGTCGTGGAGATGTTCCCTATGAGCTTTTTATCCAATGACGTCTTGATTTTGGGCTGGTACAGGTTGAAAAGCTGTGGCGAGGTGGCCGATTTCAGGTAGTCGGTAGCTGCAGTGTTCCCTCCCTTTAAAATGGCCACGCCATCGCTGATGGTCATGTGGGTAATGCTGCCGAGAAATATCGGGCCTGCCTCCTTTGCAGCATCTTCAGCAGCCCGGTTAATACGAAGGATGACCTCATTGACCAGTTTTTCCCCTCCGGGAAATTTGGAGAGGTTTTCAGTAATGGTTTTTGCTTCAGGGGGTAACAGAATTTTGACCATTTCATCTCCGAAGTACCCGTTAATCTTGGAGAGCCGCAAGACGGAAGAGTCGGTGCCGACCTGCAAAGCCTGTTTTAATCCTGCCACAATTTCGGAAGTTGTCAGAGGAGTACTTCCTAATGTACTGTTCACCACACTCATTATTTCGGTGCATGAAGTGATCACTGCGATCAGCACAAAAGGTGCAAAAAACCGGATTGTTTTCATATTTATTTTTCTGTTTGAAATTTCCAGATCATATTTTTGAAGTTTCAGGTCACATGGGTTCCGGAGTGTTCCTGACCGGTTCAGCCAGGGGGTATCTGTTCATGGTCTTTTATTTTCCCTGCCGATCAACTCTTCAATCAGGTCGTTCCTACCCATAGACCTTAATTCGGCCATGATCGTCCTCCGGAATTCTTTTTTATACCAGAAGAAGAATTGTCTTTGTCTCAGCCGCTGTTCTTGGCTCCGGGCCGAAAATAGCTTTTCCAAGGTATACGGGTGATATCCCGAATAGTATATCTCGGTGGCCAGGGTCATGGGGGTGGGAGTAAAATCCTGCACCTGCTCCAGTTTGAAATGCAGTTTTTTGGTTTGAACGGCCAGATCAGCCATATCTTCCGCCTGGCTGCCGGGGTGACTGGAAATGAAATAGGGTATCAGCTGCTGGTTCAGATTTTCTTCCCTGTTTATTCGCTGAAACTCCCGGTTCAACTCTCTGAACAGCTGAAAAGCCGGTTTCCGCATGATGTGGAGAACCCGGTCCGACGTGTGTTCGGGCGCCACTTTCAGTCGGCCCGACACATGATTTTTGATCACCTCCCGAAGATATAATCTGTTGGCTTTATTCGTTTCGTCATTGCCTGATTCAGCCATGAACAAATCATAACGGATGCCGCTGCTGATGAATGCCTTTTTTACTTTCGGATGGGTTCTGACTTTACTGTAGAGGTCGATTAGCGGTTGGTGGTTGGTATTCAGGTTGTTACAAACAGATGGGAATATGCAGGAGGGTTTTTTGCATTTCAGACAGATTTCCTGCATGATCCCTTTCATCCTGTACATATTGGCCGAAGGACCTCCGATGTCGGAAATATATCCTTTAAAATCTTCCATTTCAGTAATCTTGCCGACCTCATTCAGGATGGAGGCTTCGGAACGGCTTGAAATAAATTTTCCCTGGTGTGCTGAAATAGTGCAAAATGCACATCCTCCGAAACATCCCCTGTGAATGGTGATGGAATGGCGGATCATCTCCCATGCGGGAATGGGACCTTTCCCCAGGTAGCGCGGATGGGGCAGGCGGGTGTAAGGCAGGTCATACACCCGGTCCATCTCTTTTTCGCTCAGAGGTGGCCAGGGCGGATTGATCACCACCTGCTGGTCACCCACGCCCTGTATCAGCTTTTTGGCTTTTTGTCTGTTCGACTCTTCTT
>CAYWTT010000121.1:0-9031 GCA_964461245.1 uncultured Prolixibacteraceae bacterium
ACCACCGAAGCGGCTGTAACCAAGCTGATGTTTTTGCTGGGGCAGGGATTGAAAAGGGAAGAGGTTAAAATGTATATGAATAAAAGTTTGAGGGGTGAAATTACAGAATAAAGCATTTTGTTTTTGATTTTTTTGTAATTTTCGCCGCTCAAACAGGTATGCCGTCATACTGGAGAGGTGCAGGAGTGGCTTAACTGGCACGCCTGGAAAGCGTGTGTTCCGCGAAACGGGACCGGGGGTTCGAATCCCCCCCTCTCCGCTTCATGGTTTGTCAGTCGCAACGGATATTTTGAAATTATTGTACTTATTTTTTTAAAAAAATGTTGCTACTTTTGAATCGTGTGAATGATATTATAAATTTGAGACAAAAATTATAACAAAAATTCTAGGAGATTATTAATTAAATTCAAAACAATTATGAAAAAACTATTTGCATTGATTGCTGTATTTGGGATGCTGCTCTTTGTTGCATCTAACGCTGTTGTTGCTCAGGGCAAACCGGCAACTACACAGGCTGTTAATAAAGCTCAACCTGCTGCTCCAGGTGCAGCCACCGATAAAGTAGAAGCAGCTGCTGCAAAAGCTGAAGAAGGCCAGTCTCTTCACAGCGCTTTGAAACAGAAATTCATCGAAGGAGGTCCGATGTGGATGACTCCTGTATTGATCTGTTTAATCCTCGGACTTGCTTTCTCCATTGAAAGAATTATCTACTTGAACCTTGCCTCGACCAATACAAAGAAACTCTTGGCTAAAGTGGAAGAAGCTTTGGAAAATGGCGGTCTCGAAGCAGCCAAGGAAGTATGCCGGAATACCCGCGGGCCGGTTGCCTCAATTTTCTATCAGGGTTTGGACCGTTCACACGAGGGTCTTGATGTGGTTGAAAAATCAGTTCTTTCTTATGGAAGCCTCCAGGCTGGTTTGCTGGAAAAAGGACTGAGCTGGATTGGATTGTTCATTGCCCTGGCTCCTATGTTCGGGTTCCTCGGAACGGTTGTTGGGATGATCCAGGCTTTTGATGCCATCGAAGTTGCAGGTGACATTTCTCCCACGCTGGTTGCTGCTGGTATTAAAGTGGCTTTGATCACCACCGTAGGCGGTCTGATCGTGGCAATCATACTCCAGGTCTTCTATAACTACTTCTTGAATAAAATTGACAGCATTGTAGGTTCAATGGAAGATTCATCCATCACCTTCATTGACCTGCTCGTAAAACACAATCTTAAAACCGCTCAGAAATGATTAAGTTAAATCGTATTCCTAATATTGCACTGGCTGTTGTTGTGGCAATATCAGTAGTACTAATCGCCTTGTTGGTTTCCAGTATTAGTCCTGATGTGAAAAATGCCACAATGGGAAACTGGATCAATATCAACCTGCGTTGGATGTACATCCTGCTGTTCCTTGCAGTTTTGCTTCTGATATTCTTTGCTGTTTTCCAAACCATTTCGGAATTCAAGGAAGCCAAAGGTAGTCTGGCATGGATCGGTGCTATCATTGTGATCTTCCTGATTGCTTTCCTGTTTTCATCCAAGGAGTATCCCACCTTTTTCGGAGTGGAGAAATTCATTGCCAATGGAACCATTACACCCAACATTCTCCGAATCATTGATACAGCACTGTTTTCAACCTATTTTATGTTTGGACTGGCTGTAATTGCATTGATTTATTCTTCGGTTTCACGTTACTTGAAATAGTATTGTGAGAAATACTTAACAGGGTTAAATAGACAACAATGAGAAAACCACCTGAAATTCCATCATCATCATTGGCTGACATCGCTTTCCTGCTTCTGATCTTTTTCCTTACGTCCGCATCCATGAATACGGATATGGGGCTGGAAAGGAGATTGCCACCCATCGCTCCTGATGTGGAAAATAAAGATACCCCCCCGATTAAGGAACGGAATGTATTTATTGTTCTCGTAAACAAAGACAATCAGATTCTTTGCGAAGGGCAGTGGATACAGATCGGGGAGTTGCGTGAAAAAGCCAAAGAGTTCATGGAGAATCCCAACGATGATCCGAACCTGCCGGAAAAGAAATTGAAGGAAGTTGAATTCTTCGGTGAGATACCGATTAGCGAAGGAGTGATATCTTTGCAGAACGACCTGGGTACCCAGTATGGAACCTATCTTGCCGTTCAGAATGAACTGGTTGCAGCCATTAATGAACTCAGAAACGACCTGGCCAAGACCAAATTCGGCGAACCGTTGGAAAAGCTGAGCAAGGAAAAGCAGGATGCCATCCGGGATATCTATCCTCAACGTATATCAGAAGCTGAACCCAAAAGAGTAGGAGTACAATAGTATGGAAAGATTCAGAAAAGGAAAAGCCAAGGAATTACCTGCCGTTTCAACGGCTTCCTTGCCAGATATTGTGTTTATTCTGCTCTTCTTTTTCATGGCTGTGGTGAAGATGAGGGATGTCACCGTCATGGTGCATCAGTCGCTGCCGCAGGCTACTGAATTGACGAAGCTTGAGAAAAAGACGCTGGTGAGCAATATTTACGTGGGCGTTCCGCAAAATCAATACATTGCCGTTTTCGGAAATGAACCCCGGATCCAGCTGAACGACAAGTTCGCTGAAGTGGAAGATATCGTTGACTTTATCGTAGTGGAAAGACAAGCAAGGGATGAAGCTGAAATTCCGTTGATGACCACTTCATTGAAAATTGACGAGTACACCAAGATGAAGATCGTCCAGGATATCAAGCAGGAATTACGCAGGGCTTCTGCTTTGCACATCAATTATTCCTCACGTAAAAGGCTGAAAAACCTTTAAAATATTAAATTCTGACAAAAAAAGGAGGCTTCGGCCTCCTTTTTTTGTCAGAATGATTTATTTCTTTTGGCGGATATTGACGACAAGGTTCAATTCATCCAGCTGTTCGGCTGAGATAGGTGAGGGTGAATCGTTCATGACATCGCGGCCCGAATTGTTCTTGGGGAAAGCGATCACGTCGCGGATGGAATCGAGACCGGCAAACAAGGAGACCAGTCTGTCAAAGCCGAAAGCAATCCCGGCGTGAGGAGGCGCACCATATTTGAAAGCATTCATCAGGAAGCCGAACTGGAATTCCGCCTGTTCCGGTGTAAATCCAAGCACCTTGAACATCCGTGCCTGCAGGCCTGATTCAAAGATCCTGACCGAACCTCCGCCGATCTCCACACCGTTGATCACCAGGTCATAGGCATTGGCCCTCACATTCCCGGGATCGGTGTCCAGCATGGGGATGTCTTCCGGTTTGGGTGAGGTAAAAGGGTGGTGCATGGCCGACCAGCGGTTCGCCTCTTCGTTCCATTCCAGCAAGGGGAAATCCACCACCCAAAGTGGTTTAAAACTATTTTTAGGACGGAGACCCAACCGGTTGGCCATTTCAAGGCGAAGCAATCCCAAAGCCACCTGTGTCTTTACTTTGTCACCCGAGAGGATAAGGATCAGATCTCCGCCTTTTGCCCCGAAGCTTACGGTCAATGGCTTCAGCTCTTCAGCGGTGAAATATTTCTCGATCGATGATTTTACCGATCCGTCAGGGTTTATTTTGATGTTTACCAATCCTCCCGCACCGATCTGGGGACGTTTTACCCACGCGGTCAGTTCATCCAATTGTTTGCGGGTATATTCTCCGCAACCTTCGGCACATATCCCTCCGATATATTCTGCAGTGTCAAACACCGGAAAACCCTTGCCTTTCACCTGTCCGGTAAGGTCATGAAGCTGCATGCCGAAGCGGATATCGGGCTTGTCGGAGCCATAGAAATCCATAGCGTCACTATAGGGCATCCGGGGGAAGGGTTCTGTATCCATCTGATGGATCTCCTTCAGCATATGGCGTGTGAGCCCCTCAAACGTGTTCAGCACATCTTCCTGCTCCACGAACGACATTTCGCAGTCGATCTGGGTGAATTCAGGCTGCCGGTCGGCACGGAGGTCCTCATCACGGAAGCATTTCACTATCTGGAAGTATTTGTCGAAGCCGGCCACCATAAGCAATTGCTTGAACATCTGGGGTGATTGGGGGAGGGCATAAAATTCGCCGGGATTCATCCTGGAGGGCACCACGAAGTCGCGGGCTCCTTCCGGGGTGGATTTGATCATCACCGGGGTTTCCACTTCGGTGAAACCCTGTCCGGAGAGATAATTCCGGGCAACCTGCGCCATCCGTGCACGAAGAAATAGGTTTTGTTGCACCGCGGGACGCCTAAGGTCAAGGTAGCGGTATTTCATGCGAAGGTCATCCCCTCCGTCGGTATCATCCTGTATGGTAAACGGGGGAACCAGTGAGGCGTTGAGCACCTTCAGCCCTGTAAGCTCCACTTCGATCTCTCCGGTAGGGATATTTTTGTTTTTGCTCGTACGTTCCCTGACCATTCCCTTTGCCTGGATCACAAACTCCCGGCCCAGTTGGGCAACCTGCTTTTTTACCTCTTCCGCTGTTTTTTCGTCAGCAACCAGCTGGGTAATGCCATACCGGTCGCGGAGATCGATAAACGACATGGCTCCCAGATCACGCACCCTTTGTACCCAGCCTGCCAGCGTAACTTCCTGACCGCAATGGGTTGTGCGTAATTCACCACATGTATTTGTCCTGTACATAATTGCTCTTAAATGATAAGTTGCGAAAATAGCCAATTTTTAGCAATTTTATGATCCTCATTCAAATTGATTATTCCCTTGCAAAATGGAACCTTTCGGTGATGAATATTTCATGAAAAAGGCGTTGGCAGAGGCTGAAGCTGCCTTCGAGCAGGGAGAGATCCCTGTAGGTGCTGTAGTGGTTACCGGCAACCGTATCATTGCACGGGCGCACAACCTGACCGAACTGCTCAATGATGTAACTGCCCATGCGGAAATGCAGGGTATTACAGCTGCTGCCAACCTCCTGGGAGGTAAGTATCTTGACCAGTGCACGATCTATGTGACCGTGGAGCCGTGTGTGATGTGCGCGGGTGCCCTGGCATGGGCCCAGGCCGGAAAAATCGTTTTCGGTGCCCCTGATGAAAAGCGGGGTTACCGGAAGCACGCACCCGGGGTGCTTCACCCGAAAACCGAAGTGGTGAAAGGCGTCTTACAGGAGGAGTGTGCCGCTCTGATGAAAAACTTCTTTCTCAACAAACGGTAAATCGTGCCTCTATTTCAATATCACACTCCTGCTGCTTCTCCCCGCCGCATCGAAAGCTCTCAGCCTGACCTCGCCGCTGACCTGCACAGGTCTGGTGTAAACCGCCGACCTTAGGGAAGGTTCGCTCCCATCGGTAGTATACCTGATTTTCAGACCGGGATATTCGATGTTTGCTTTCAGTATGCCTTCCTCAATGACTGCCCCTGGCAGCGGGATCCGGTAATTAAAACCTCCGAATAATCCGGCAAGTCTCGGCAATTCTTTTTGAGCCAATGTATTTGCAAATAGATTCCAGCCTTCATCCATCAGTTGACGCCGCTTGGCAGGATTGCTCTCCTTCTCCCAGAGGCGGGCCTTTGCCCACGCTGTTTCGGCAAAGCCGACCAGTTTGGGGAGGGTGTAATATTCCAGCATTTGCGGTCCTCTGATAGTTTCGCCCCACAACTGAGCCTGAAGGCCCATGATATTCTTTTCTGCTTCAGGTTTGAGCCTTTCCAGTCCGGCAAACTCTTTTTCGGGATCGATCACTCTTCCCATGCCTGTTTTCAGGTTGGTGATAAAAGAGTTGTATGGGGCAAATTGCCAGGTACTACGGACATCGCAGAATCCCCCCCAGTAAAGGCCGGGTTCCCTGGGATCCTTGTTATAGGCCAGGTCGAAATAGAGGTTGGACACATCGCACATGACCACTGGATACCCGGCATTGGCAAGCCTGTATGCCAGGTTTGCCCATTCTCCCATATTGTTCCATGACCAGGCGATGACATTTTTTCCTGCAAATTCAGGATTGGGAACCATTTTCCCCTCGCCTGTCCTGGTCAGAGCCACCTCTTCCCAACCACCGGTCTTCAGGTTTTTCCCGGACAGAATTTCCACCGTCCGGCTCAGAAAGTAATTTTGGAGATTCCGGGGATCGGTTAGACCGGGCTTCGTTTCCATCAGTTTCTTGCACAGGGGCGATCCGGTCCAGGCTCCGTTGGGAACTTCATCTCCCCCGGTATGGAAAAACTCCAGCGGTACTTCCGCTTCGGCATACATTCCAATGATATCGTCGATCACATGTTCGTAAAATTTATAAACCGATTCACGGGCCACACAAACCACGTTGTCGTCATAAGCCTGTGCTGAGGAGTATTCCGACCGGTCATCAGGATCGATCAACCTGAATTCATTGGCTTTTTCCTCATCTCCCTGTTCCATGAACTTCCGGTATCGTGCTTCCATCGATCGGATAGCCGCTCTGGAATGACCAGGAAGGTTAATGGTCGGGATGACTTTCACATGCCTCTGTTGGGCATATTTCAGGATTTCCTTGAAATCTTCACGGGTGTAAAATCCGCTTCCGTAACTGCCGGGTGCATTGGCCACCGGCCCTGAGCCATAGGAGGGATGCAGCATGTCGACAGCATCTTTGGCCGTATGCCCCCTTTGTGATCCTACTTCGGTAAGCTCCGGAAGCCCTTTGATTTCAATCCGCCACCCTTCATCTTCCGACAGGTAGAGCATCAGGTAGTTGATTTTGTAAAAAGCCATCAGGTCGATCATTTTTTTAAGGGTCTCTTTCGATTGAAAATTGCGGGCCACATCGATATGAAGCCCCCGGTACCGGAATCGGGGAGCATCTTCCACAACGATCTCTTTCATGCCTGCTGCTTCCTGTGCACCGGTAAACATATCCGGAGGGATCAGGGCTATCAGGCTCTGGATCCCGTGGAACACTCCTGCCGCATCATTCCCTGTCACCACGATCGACTTGTCTTTTTTGACTTCTGTTTTGTAAGCCTCACTGCTCACTCCGTTCACCGCCATCGGCCGGATGGACAGAAAAACAGCATTTGCCTCCGGACCGGCCGCTTCTCTGGGAATCACTATCGACCGGGTCAGTTTACCAATCAGTGAAGCAACATATATGGCTTCGTTTTCCAATCCTTTCTCGTACAGAACTTCAGGAGCTGAATCAAAAATCACCTTTTCCCCAGTGGTCTTAACACTCACCGGCGTCGGAACAATTTCGGGCAGCATCTCTGCCTCCAGCTCCTTCAGTCTGAGATTTTCATGATAACGGATCTCCGCGGTCGGCACTGGCTCCTGATCGTTGCGGTAGCGGTTGATCTGCTCCGGTTCGGTAAACGGTCCAATGGCATACCGGGTGACTGCTGCGACTGACATCCCGGTCCCCTTTCTATCGTAAAAAACGAAGTAGGTTCCCTGTGGAGCGTCGCTCTCTTTGATCCACCAGTCGGAAGCTTCGTAAACCAGTTCGGTCTTTTCTCCCGGTTTCAGCATGAAGCCTTCGGCCGGAGCCAGCCTGAACCAGTCACCGCTGATCCTGGTGATCGAGGCATTGCCCGTGCAACTTTTAATCTTCCTGGGAGACTGGTTGTAGAACATGGCCCAGTTGGATGCATCCAACGTGAAATTGCTTTTGTTCTCAATCGTGAACTGGGCTTTCACTCCCGGCTGTCCGGCATATTCGTTGCTTATGACTTTCCAGCTGACAACCAACTGGTCGCCGGCAGGATAAGTTATCCGCATGCATTGGGTCAGAAAGATGCCGGCAAAAACTACAAAAACTGCAGCGTATATTTTTTTCATAACGGAATTATTTTTAGCTTGGCTTATTGATTATTCCTGTTAAAGATAAAGATAGTAACGATTTGGCTAAGATTAATACCTGATATTTATGAAAGAAAATGAACGGCTGATCTCACTCGATGCTTTCCGAGGATTCACCATTGCTTCCATGATCATGGTGAATAATCCCGGAAGCTGGAGCCATGTGTATGCTCCCCTGCTGCACAGGCCATGGAACGGCATTACGCCTACCGACCTGATATTTCCCTTTTTTATTTTTATTGTGGGGGTATCCATTGCTCTGGCTTACAGCAAAAGGCTGGAGGCTGGCTTGCCGAAAAAGGAGATGTTCAGTAAGATTTTCTGGCGTTCGGTAAAGATATTCGCAGTCGGGATTTTCCTGGCACTTTATCCGAAGTTTGACTTTGAACACCTGCGTGTGGCCGGTGTGTTGCAACGCATTGCCCTGGTTTTCCTGGTTTGCGCCATCCTCTTTCTCACAACCGGTTGGAAGAAACAGGCTGTGGTAGCCGGCGTGATTCTGGTTCTATACTGGATCGTCATGGTATTCATCCCTACTCCCGGATATGACCGGCCTGTGCTGGACCCAGGTGTTAACATGGCCGCCTGGATCGATTCTTATCTCCTGCCCGGAAGGATGTGGCAGAAAACATGGGACCCGGAAGGAGTGCTCAGTACCTTCCCTGCCATTGCCTCAGGAATCACCGGTATGCTGGCCGGAACCCTGCTGGTCAGTACAAAATCTGCAGAGCAGAAAATCATCTGGCTTTTCACTGCCGGATTCCTTTCATCAACGGCCGGAGTGGTATGGAGTTGGAACTTTCCTTTGAATAAAGCACTCTGGACCAGCTCTTTTGTGCTGGCAACTTCCGGGCTCGCCGCTATGACCCTTGCTGCCAGCCTCTTTCTGGTTGACTTCCTCGGGTTTAAAAAATTTGCCAAACCCTGGGTTATCTTTGGCTCGAATGCCATCTCCGTGTATGTTCTGGCAGGTTTGGTGGGTTACTTTTTCTATGGAACCCATTTTAATGGCGTCTCGATCAAGACTATGTTCATGAATTTGCTGACCGGCATTGGAGCTGCCCCGAAATTTTCCAGTCTGTTATACGCCCTTTTGTATATCGGATTGCTCTTTATTCCTGCATGGCTTCTATACCGGAAGAAAATTTTTATTAAACTGTAATGACATGAAAATAAGCTTTATACATTACCTTCTTCTTTGTTCCCTGATCCTTTTTCTGAATAACCAGGTTCTGGGTCAGAAATCAGGGTGGAGCGTACCCAGACCTTACCGGGCGAAAGTGCAGGAAGCCAT
>CAYWTT010000122.1:0-8895 GCA_964461245.1 uncultured Prolixibacteraceae bacterium
AGTTCATCCATTTTAGCCACCATATTTCTGGCTCTGTTTTTGGCTTCCACCCGGCCCTGGGGCAGTTTGGCAAGGTGGGAAACCTTGGCCGAAACAAACAACATGGCCGATGAGTTTTTACAGGCTGCCACACAAGCACCGCAACCGATGCAGGCTGCTGCATCCATGGCTTCTTCCGCATCATGGTGGCTGATCGGAATGGCATTCCCGTCGGGAACTCCGCCGGTATTTACCGAGACAAATCCACCTGCCTGAAGGATCTGGTCGAAAGCCGACCGGTTCACGATCAAATCCTTGATCACCGGGAAAGCTTTAGCCCTCCACGGTTCAACGGTAATGGTTTCCCCTTCCCTGAATTTGCGCATGTGTAACTGACAGGTGGTCACTTCCGTGTCGGGTCCGTGAGGGTGCCCGTTGATGTATAAACTGCAGGTTCCGCAAATCCCTTCGCGGCAGTCATGATCAAAGGCAATGGGATCAATCCCCTTTTCGATCAGGTTATTGTTGAGAATATCCATCATCTCAAGGAACGAACTACCCTGCGAAATGTTCTCGATGGCATAGGTTTCAAACCTGCCCTTACTTTTGGCATCTTTTTGCCGCCAAACAACTATATTTAGTTTTTTTAATATCGTATCAGCCATATTATCAATTATTTATAACTCCGCTGTGATAATTTTATACTCTCAAATGTCAACGGTTCTTTGTGCAAAACCGGTTCTTTACCCTCTCCCTGGTAGTCCCAGACAGAAACGTACGTGAATTTTTCATCGTCCCGTTTGGCTTCCCCGTCTTCCGTTACGGATTCTTCCCTGAAATGACCACCGCAGGATTCGTTACGGTTCAAGGCGTCGCGTGCCATCAGTTCGGCAATATCAAAGAAGTCTGCAAGGCGGCCGGCTTTTTCCAGTTCCTGATTGAGATTATTCATCTCACCCGGGATTTTTACATCCGCCCAGAATGCCTTGCGAAGTTCCTGGATCTTCTGAATGGCCAGCTTCAGCCCTGCCTCATTGCGCGACATGCCGATGTATTCCCATACCACATGTCCCAATTCCTTATGAAAATGGTCGACCGTTTTGTTCCCTTTGACGTTGAAGAGTCTTTCGATCCGTGATTTCACGTTCTTTTCAGCTTCCACAAATTCAGGTGCATTGGTGTCTGTTTTTGGATTCATGATTTCACCGGCCAGGTAATCCCCGATGGTATAAGGAAGAATAAAATAGCCGTCGGCGAGACCCTGCATCAGTGCGGAAGCGCCCAGGCGGTTAGCTCCGTGATCAGAGAAGTTGGCTTCCCCGATGGAATAGAGTCCGGGAACCGTGGTCATCAGGTTGTAATCTACCCAGGTTCCGCCCATGCAATAATGGATGGCAGGATATATCTGCATCGGTTCTTTGTAAGGATCGTGGTCGGTAATCTTTTCATACATCTGGAAAAGGTTTCCGTACCGTTCTTCGATCACACTTTTACCGAGTCGCTTGATGGCATATGAAAAATCCAGGAAAACAGCTTTCCCTTCGCTGTTGACCCCGTATCCGGCATCGCAGCGTTCCTTGGCAGCTCTGGAGGCCACATCGCGGGGAACCAGGTTCCCGTAGGAAGGATATCTTCTTTCCAGGTAGAAATCACGGTCTTCGTCGGGAATGTCATTGGGACTGATTTTGCCCTGACGAAGTTTTTCAGCATCCTCTTTTTTCTTCGGAACCCAAACCCGGCCGTCATTCCGCAGCGATTCCGACATCAGGGTGAGTTTTGACTGCTGGTCGCCATGCACAGGGATACAAGTCGGGTGAATCTGGACAAAGCAGGGATTGGCAAACATGGCGCCTTTCTTATAGCACTGCCAGGCTGCCGAACCATTGCTTCCCATGGCGTTGGTGGAGAGGAAGAACACATTGCCGTAACCTCCTGTAGCCACTACCACTGCATGGGCTCCAAAGCGTTTGATCTCTCCGTTGACAAGGTCACGGGCGATGATCCCGCGGGCCTTACCGTCGATGATCACCACGTCGAGCATTTCGTGCCGGGTGTACATGGTCACGTTGCCCTTGGCAATCTGCCGGTTCAATGCCTGGTAAGCCCCGAGCAGTAACTGCTGTCCGGTCTGTCCGCGGGCATAGAAGGTGCGGCTTACCAAAACTCCTCCGAAAGAACGGTTGTCAAGCAATCCGCCATATTCACGGGCAAAGGGCACCCCCTGGGCTACACACTGGTCTATGATGTTGGGAGATACTTCGGCCAGGCGATAGACGTTGGCTTCACGCGCCCGATAGTCTCCTCCTTTGATGGTATCATAAAAAAGACGGTAAACCGAGTCGTTGTCGTTCTGGTAGTTTTTGGCGGCATTAATACCCCCCTGGGCAGCAATGGAATGGGCCCTGCGGGGACTGTCCTGATAGCAGAAAGCTTTCACATTGTATCCCAGCTCGGCAAGTGAAGCGGCCGCAGAGGCTCCACCCAGTCCGGTTCCGACCACAATAACTTCCAGTTTTCTTTTATTAGCCGGGCTTACCACCCTGACATTAGCCTTATGTTTTGACCATTTTTCAGCCAGAGGGCCTTCAGGTATCTTTGAATCAAGTATGGACATGTTCTTCATCGTTTAAATATTAAAACTTGATAACGAAATAGAGCGGAATAACCGAAAATCCGACAGCCACCACCACGGCATACACCCGGGCAATCCACACCAGGCGGTTCATCCAGATCTTGTTGTTAAATCCAATGGTCTGAAAAGCCGACCAGAATCCATGGGTTACATGCAATCCCAACAGGCATCCGCCCAGAACATATAACAGGCTGAATAGCAGGCTTTCCTTGAAAAGCGTGCTGACCAGGACATAGGTGTTGTGCATCTCCGTACCGGAAACCATCGTGCTTTCCAGCAAGGGCGATCCGGTAAACTTGATCTTAATGTAAAAATTGTAGAGGTGAATGGCTAAAAATACAAATATCAGTCCTCCCAGAATCAGCATGTTGCGTGAAGGCCATGAACTGTTTTCCGGTAAACCGTGTTTTTTGTATTTTACAGGACGCGCTCTCCAGTTTTCCCAGGTAATGATCAGCGACCAGATGATGTGGATCAGAAAACCCAATCCCAAAACGGGTTCAATGACTTTAATGATCGGATTGGTAACCATAAAATGGGCACCCTGGTTGTATAAAGCTCCACTGTCGTCGAAAATCAACAACATATTGATGGTCAAATGTACCAAAATGAAAAGCAAGAGGAAGATCCCTGTAATGCTCATCATAAATTTCCGGCCAATTGACGCAGTAAAGAAATTACTCATAAACGGCGAATTTTAATTATTCAGTTTTGTAACAGTTTAATATCCGATACAAAAATAGTCTAACAGCGGCTTTTTCACAAAATCTGAAGCATTCAACGGATTATTTAGAATAATTATAAACTATCGATAATGATCCAAATATCTTATTTTTATATACTTTAGGAGGATTCAAACCTACTCTTATGTCCGGGCATGCGTTTTCATACATATGTACCCACTGTAAATACGAGGAGTATTACAAGCAGGGGCATGGATACCTGGTAAAACCTCAGACCTATGCTGAATATAAGCGCACTAATCAGAAACTGTTCCATTATGAAATTCACAACAAAATTGTGAAACTTTCGAAAGTACATCCCGGACTGGTAATCAATGCGACGTTTCAGGTATACAAGTGTCCCAAATGCAATTTGTTGCACAACAAGATTCAGGTCACCCTGACGGACGGGAATGTTTCCCTTCATACAAACCGGTTTAAATGCAGTAAATGCCGGTCAAAGCTTCGTTTGACCAACATTCACCGGTTAAAGAGAGCAACCTGTCCCAATTGCGGAAAATCAGGGTTCAAGAGGCAGGATCTTCATGACCGTTTATGGGAGAAATAGGCTGGCGAGCAGGGTGAATCCGAGTCCGCATAAAGCGATAAGGGTTTCCATAACCGTCCAAGACTGCAAAGTCTGTTTTTCATTCATGCCCAGGTATTTTCCAACCAGCCAGAATCCGCTGTCGTTCACATGAGAGGCAATGGTGGCGCCCGAGGCAATGGCAATGACGACCAGTGCCCGTTCCGGATCGCTCAGCTGGGCGCCGGCCAGTACGGGGGCAATAATGCTGGCTGCGGTAATCATGGCCACTGTGGAAGAGCCCTGGGTGATGCGGACCAGTGCAGCCAGCAGCCATGCCAGCAGCAGTGGGGAGAGGGGGGAAGCTGCGATGGATTCAGCCATCATCTTGCCTATTCCGCTGTCGACCAGCACCTGTTTCAACACGCCACCCGCCCCGGTGATCAGGATGATGATCCCTGCGGGCCCCAGTGCCTGTGTGCTCAACTCCAGGACCTTCTGTCTGCCCATTCCCCTGCGGATGCATAAAAGCCAGATGGCCAGCAGGGTGGCGATAACCAAAGCTGAAAAGGGATGCCCCAGGAATTCGACCACGTCGGTTAATCCTGTTTTCGCCACGATACCCTTTTCGACCAGCACGCTGGTCAGGGTGTTCAGCAGGATCAGCATCAGGGGGGTACCGATGATGGCTGCAATGAGGTGGAACGATGGGAGTCTTTTCCCCTCCTGATCCGTTTCAGGGATCTTCACGAACATTTCGGGAGTCTGTACGGTAATCTTTTTTGAGATGTACCGACCCCAGACAGGTCCAGCGATAATAGCCGTCGGGATTCCGAGGAGAACTCCGAAGAGGATGACCCATCCCAGCTGGACATTGATAATGTCAGCCACTGCAACCGGTCCGGGAGTGGGTGGCACAAAGCTGTGGGTTACGGCCAGACCGGCCAGCAGGGGAATTCCGTAAAAAAGAACCGGTCTCCGGGTATCTTTTGCCAGGGCATACACAATGGGTACCAGAATGATGAACCCCACATCGAAAAACACCGGGATGGCCACGATAAAGCCAGTAAGGACCATGGCCCAGGAGGCTTTTTCCTTGCCGAACTTATTTACCAGATAATGTGCCAGTGCTTCAGCCCCACCCGAACTTTCCAGGAGTTGTCCGAAAATGGCCCCCAGCCCTACTACCGTAGCTACAAAACCCAGGGTGCTTCCCATACCGTTCTGAATGCTCTTCAATATTTCAGAAAGCTCCATACCCGTCAATATTCCGACATAGACTGAGGTGATCAGCAAGGCTATGAAAGCATTGATCTTCAACTTCAGTACCAGGAACAAGAGGATGAAAACGGCTGAAGCGACCAGAAAAAGAATGTAGAGTGGTGACATATTTCTTGGTTTAGTCACCCGAAAATTAATATAAAACACCATTTCGGCGTCAAAAACCTGCTTTAAAGCAAAAGATTTTTAATTTTGCCATAAACCAGAAACAAGTTACCATGAACGAACTACTTCAAAAGCTGGCCGATTGCGTGGAATTCGGAAAAGTGAACAAAGCAGCCCCTTATCCCCCTCAGATGAAAGGGGAGGATGGTGCGGATGAAATTGCCAAGCAGCTTCTGGATCAGGGGGTTCCTCCTCAGCAGATCCTTACAGAAGGACTGATGCCGGGTATGGAAAAGGTAGGGATCAAATTCCGGGAGAACAAGGTATTTGTTCCCCAGGTGCTGATGTCGGCCAAAGCCATGAATACAGCCATGGTTCATCTGAAGCCCTTTTTCTTATCAGGGGAAGCCAAACAGCGGGGAACTTTCATTATTGGCACCGTGGAAGGCGACCTGCATGACATCGGCAAAAACCTGGTCTCCATGATGGTGGAGGGCAATGGATGGAAAGTGGTGGATCTGGGAGTGGATGTGAAACCGGATAAATTCATCGAAACCCTGAAGGAAAATCCGGGCGCTTTTGTCGGGCTTTCCGCCCTGCTGACCACTACCATGCCCAGTATGGAACGAATTACCAAGGCTATCAAAGCATCGGTACCGGAGGCAAAAGTGGCTGTCGGGGGCGCTCCGGTCACCCGTGAATTCTGTGAAAAGATCGGTGCCGACGCTTATTCCCGTGATCCTCAGGGATTGGTGGAATACCTCAATACCCAGGTCTGAAAGGTTTTTAGCTTTTCATTCTTCATTTTTCACTTTTCACTAATCTGTTGTCATGCAGGGACTTGAACTGATTAAGGCAACCATGTTGTTGCAGGAGACGGACCGTGCACCCTGGGTGCCTTTTGTGGGTGTCCATGGTGGTTATCTCCTGGGTGTCGATGCGAAAGCTTATCTTACTTCTTCCGAGCTGATGATCCGTGGGATCAGTAAAGCGGTGGAAATGTACCGGCCCGACGGAATACCGGTGATGTTCGACCTGCAGCTGGAGGCGGAAATCCTGGGATGCCGGCTGAAATGGGCTGCCGGGACTCCCCCGGCCGTGATATCGCATCCGCTGGCCGAAGGGAAGACGGTAAAGGATCTTGTCCTTCCGGGACCGTTAGACGGGAGAATCCCTCAGTTACTGGAGACGACGGCTGAGCTGAGGAAGAAATTTCCTGAACTGGCGTTATATGGATTGATCACCGGTCCGTTTACTCTGGCACTCCATCTGCTGGGCACTGATATTTTCCTAAAACTTTACGAAGCGCCCGAAGAGATTGCTGAAATCATGGATTTCTGTACCCGGGTCGGAATTCAAATGTCGGAATACCTGATCAATGCGGGGTGTGATGTCATTGCCGTGGTCGATCCGATGACCAGCCAGATTGATCCGGATACCTTTCAGCAGTTTGTGACGCCTTATGCCACCCGGATATTTGACTTTATCAGGGGGAAAGGAATGCTGAGTTCTTTCTTCGTCTGCGGACATGCCCAGCAGAATATCGAGGTGATGTGCGGTTGCCACCCCGACAATATCTCGATCGATGAAAACATTCCCCTGGAATATGTGAAAGAAATTGCCTTGAAGAAGGGGATCAGTTTCGGGGGCAACATGCGGCTGACCGTGGTTTTGCTGATGGGAACGGAAGATGATGCCCGCCAGGAAGCGCTTACCTGCCTCGATCAGGGAGGGAATAGGGGATTTATCCTCGCTCCTGGGTGCGACATGCCTATGGAAACTCCCCCGGCCAATATTCAGGCGGTGGCCGGATTGGCTCTCGATCCTTACCAGCAACAGGTGGTACGAACGCTGGAAAGCAGCGAAAGCCGGATCGAAATCCTCAATATGAACGATTACGGCCAGTCGGATAAAGTAATTGTGGATATTATCACCCTCGATTCTGAATCGTGCGCTCCCTGCCAGTACATGGTGGAGGCGGTCAAAAGGGTGGCCCCACACTTTGAAGGGGTGGTCGAATGGAGGGAACACGCCATTAAACGGATGGAAGCGGTCACCTTCATGTCCTCGCTCATGGTGAAAAACATTCCGACCATCTGTATCGATGGCAAGATTGCCTTTGTGTCGAAAATTCCGCCACAGAATATATTGATCCAGGCTATTCAGCACCGGATCAACGAAAAGCTGAAACTGAAGATCAAATCGAAAAAAAGCGAAATCCTGATCTTCGGGGAAACTCCTGAGGTCTGCAAGCCTCTGCTGGAAAAAGTACGGCTGGCCATTACCGAACTGGGTAAAGAGGTTCAGGTGACCACCGTGAATGACCGGGAGCAGATGGCATCTTTTGGGATAGGCAAAGGACCGGCCATTGTGACGGTGAATTACAAATTGAAAACGGAAGGCAGCGATCCTTCGGTAGAGGTGATCAAGGAATGGATCAAGGAGTTGTGATGCTTCTCCCTTCTTTGGGCTGAAAAATAGGGGCACAAGAACAGCGCTGTGGTTGCGAACACAAAATTCAATCTGATCAATCTGCATATATGAACATAAGCGATAAACTTACCGGTGTGCTGGTTTCTGACGGGGCCTGGGGAACTTTTCTTCAACAGAAAGGTCTGCAACCCGGCGAATGCCCTGAGCTGTGGAATATCACCCACAGGGATGCTGTGGCCGACATTGCACGGAGTTATATCCTGGCGGGTTCTGATATGATCGAAACCAACAGTTTCGGGGGTAACCGCTACAAACTGGAAAAGTATGGTTTGGAAGGCCAGGTGACGGAATTGAATAAGGCCGCGGCTGAAATCAGCAGGGAAGCTGCAGGTCCCGGGAAATGGGTATTGGGCTCCATTGGTCCCACGGGAAAGATGTTGATGCTGGAAGAGGTTACCCCGGAAGAGCTGTATGAGGCATTCCGCGAACAGGCGGTCGCGCTTGAAGCCGGTGGTGCCGATGCCATTGTGGTCGAAACCATGACCGACCTGGAAGAGGCGGTACTGGCAGTCCGGGCAGCCAGGGAAAATACGCGTCTGGAAGTGATCTGCACCATGACCTTTGATCAGCTGGTCACAGGCGAATACCGGACCATGATGGGGATCTCGCCTGCCGACATGGTGCAGCCTCTCCAGAATGCCGGTGCCTCCATTATCGGGGCCAATTGCGGAAATGGCATGGCCGGAATGATCCCTGTGGTGGAAGAGATCCGCCGCACCAATCCGGAAATTCCCGTTCTGGTCCATGCCAATGCGGGTTTGCCGGTATATTGCGACGGTACTACCTGCTTCCCTGAAAATCCGGAGGAGATGGCTTCCTGCGTTGTTCAACTGGTAGCTGCCGGAGCCAATATCA
Organism: uncultured Prolixibacteraceae bacterium; assembly: GCA_964461245.1. Taxonomy (GTDB): domain Bacteria; phylum Bacteroidota; class Bacteroidia; order Bacteroidales; family Prolixibacteraceae; genus UBA1413. The sequence goes on from CAYWTT010000122.1 coordinate 8,594, forward strand.
TAGGGGGTTGCTGCGGAACCACTCCCGAACATATTGCGGAAATAAAAAAGAGGGTTTCATCTTTGAAATAAGACCATTTCTTCAGGTCCGCTATCTTGAACCGGACAATCCCATCGGCACTGCTATTTCCTCCTCTGGGTAACACGCCACAAAAAATTCACTAAAGAACTACAGAGATTTATCTTTTAAAACTCACCGAAATTCCCGATCTGCTTTCCGTTTTATATGTCGTGATGAATTGCGGGTGAGCTTGGATGTATTTTTTGAATTCATAGATATCCGAAGACTGGAAGTTGGTATTA
>CAYWTT010000123.1:0-8882 GCA_964461245.1 uncultured Prolixibacteraceae bacterium
CCTTAAGCAATATCCCTGCAGAAGCCACGCTGGTGTTTTCGTTTGTCGGGATGAAGATGCAGGAAATTGCCGTTGAAGGAAAAGCTTCAATCAATGTAAAATTGGTGGAAGATGCCATAGGTATTGAAGAAGTGGTAGCGATTGGATATGGAACTATGAAAAAAAGTGATATAACGGGTTCCGTTGTTCGTGCTGATTTAACCAAACTACAGGAATCTCCGAATATCAGTTTAGGACAATCGTTGCAGGGAACCATCCCCGGACTGAATGTGGGTGCTGTAAATACAGCAGGCAGCGATCCTTCCATAACTATTCGCGGGCGTACTTCTATATCCGGAGGGCAAAGTCCGTTGATTGTATTGGATGGTATCATCTATCGGGGGAGTCTAGTGGACATAAACCCAAATGACATTGAATCAATTGATGTTTTAAAGGATGCCAGTGCTGCAGCAATTTACGGCTCACAAGCTAGTAATGGTGTCATTCTTATTACTTCCAAGACAGTCAAAACCATGAGTAAACCTGTTATTGAATATACTGGTTCTTACACCATACAGGAATCTACCAACAACAAAATGCGGCCAATGGATAAGGAAGGTTTTTTGCAACTGATTGCTGACAGGTGGCTTGAATTGAGTCGCACCGGTCCGGACTTATTACAGCCCAACCCAACGTGGGACGTTACTAAATTCCTCATGGACGCGAATGCAGTGAATGGTTACATTGCAGGTGTGGAAACCGACTGGTGGGAAATGGGTACAAACGATCATCCATACATTCAAATGCACAACATCAGCGTCAGGGGGCGGAGCGAACTGAGTAATTATTTCATATCTGTCGGGTTGACTGACCAGGAAAATCTGGTGATCAATGATACCTACAAACGATATAACATCCGTCTCAACCTCGACACGAAAATCACCGACTGGCTCAAAGTAGGTGCTCAGACTTTTTTTACCCTGAGCGACTGGTCGGGTATTGCAAGTATGGGTAGCACCCTACCTCCGGTTGTTCCTTCCGTGGATGAGGAAACGGGGAATTATATCATTTATCCGTATAAGGGTACGTTGAATCCGGCGCTGGCACGTCAGCAGGACAATCTCGACAAGCGTTACAATTTCTTCGGTAATTTCTATACCGATATGGATATTCCTTTTGTAAAAGGACTGAACTATAGACTAAACTTTTCTCAAAACCTGATAATGGACAAGGATTTTACATTCAATCCATGGGGTGCAGAACTGCTTGGTTCGGGAAATAAACAGAACGACAGCCAGTACAGTTGGACGGCTGACCATATTCTGTCCTACAAGCAGTCATTCGGAAAGCATGATGTCCATTCCACATTGGTTTACGGTGCTGAAGAAAGGGAATGGGAACGTACAAACGCCTCTGGTTCGGATTTTTCAAACGATGCATTGGGATACAATTATCTTGGGGCAGCAAATGCTGAAAGACAAGTTATTTCTTCTGATGCATGGAAGGAAACGAGCCTTTATACCATGCTGCGCCTTGCTTACACTTACAACAGCCGCTACAGCTTTACAGGAACAATTCGTCGCGACGGATTCTCAGGTTTTGGAAAAAACAATAAGTTCGCCTGGTTCCCTTCTGTAGCCGCAGCATGGCGCATTAGCGAAGAAAATTTCGTGAAAGACAATCTGAAATGGGTGGATAACCTGAAACTTAGGGTCTCCTACGGTTCAAATGGTAACCGTACCGTAGGGCGTTATCAGACTTTGGCCAAGTTGAGTTCAATGGATGCTTATTTGTATGGAGATGGAGCATCTGCCGAAAAGGGTGTATACCTCAATGCCATGGCGAACGACAATCTGAAATGGGAAACTACAAATGCATTTAATGTTGGCTTGGAATACAGCATATTGAACAACAGAATTTTTGGCAATATCGAATATTACCGGTCAAATACATTTGATTTACTTTACAACATAAACATCCCAGTACTAAACAATAACATCAGCTCGATTCCGACCAACATCGGAAAACTGGCGAATCGCGGTGCTGAACTCACAATCACCGGAATTCCTGTCCAAACAAAAGATTTTGGCTGGGATATTACAGTAAATTTCTCTCTAAACCGGAATAAAGTGATCAGTATTCTTGGTATTGACCATGATGGCGACGGCAAAGAAGACGACCTCGTGTCAAGTAAAATTTTCATTGGTCATCCTTATGGGGTAGCCTATGATTTTGAACAGATCGGAATGTGGCAAATAGCGGATCACCAGGCAGGTATTATACCACAAGGTTTCACCTACGGAACGTATAAAGTTCGGGATATCAGCGGACCTGACGGAAAGCCTGACGGCGCCTACACAGCTGCTTATGACCGTACAATTCTTGGCTATACTGATCCATCGTACCGTTTCAGTATCGAAAACGTATTTCATTATCAGAATTGGGAACTGAAGGCGTTCATCAATTCTATCCAGGGCGGAAGGGATTATTATTACGCACAACCTGCCAGCGGACTATCTAACCCAGATAATATTTATCAGAATAATAGTTTTAAATGGGATTACTGGACACCGGAAAATCCGAATGCACGTTACAGGCAGCCCGGATATTTTACAGCAGCGCTGGGTAATGCATATTCACCGTACATCCAGAGAAGCTTTGTGCGTTTACAAAATCTTACCTTATCATACCGCTTACCATCTGAACTTTTGAAAAAAGCCGGTGTGAACAACTTCAAAATTCATGTAACGGGCACCAATCTCTTTACCATTACCGATTGGGATGGATGGGACCCGGAAACAAGTACAGGATTGGGAGGAGATTACCCACTTTTGAGAACATATTCATTAGGCATTAACTTTGACTTTTAAAATCGAAGAGACATGAAAAAAACATTTAAAATAACGGGATTATTGAGTTTGATAACTTTATTTGCCCTCATGTCCTGCAACGAAAACGAATTTCTGACAGAAGAACCATTGGCTATTTATACAGCAGAAAATTCGTTAGTTACGGCTTCCGATTTTCAGGCGGCAGTAAATATGTTATATCGTAGACCTGGTGATATATTTATATATTCCACAGATGATGGCTTTTTCTCCCTTTATCATGGCACCGATCTGGGATATTGCACAGCTGCTTTCGATAGGCTCAACACATATGCTGCCACAATGGTTCCCGAAAATGCATTATTAAATCATGTATGGAACAACTCGTTTTTTATGGTTAACCAGGCAAACTTAATTCTAACGCGCATCAGCAATGCTGACATCCCGGAAGTCGACAAGAATGTACTGCGGGGAGAAGCACTATTTTTTCGTGCATTCGCATACCGTATCCTGGCTAATTTGTTTGGTGGAGTTCCTTTATATTCGGAAGAAATCACCGCGCCTCGCCGCGATTTTATTCGTTCTAGCCGTACAGAAACCTATACACAAGCGAAAAAAGATTTAGAGGAAGCAGTATCATTACTGAAAAATATTGACGCGATCAAAGACGGTAAAATTTCGAAACAGATGGCACAACACCTGCTTTCGGAGATCTATATTGCACTGGGTGAGTTTGATAATGCAATCACCGCAGCATCAGCAGTAATTGACTATCCAGCAATGGAACTGATGACAGAACGCTTTGGTTCCAAACTTGACCAGCCCGGCGATGTTTATTCCGACTTATTCAAAACAGGCAATCAAAACAGGAGCTCGGGAAACAAGGAATCACTTTGGATAATGCAGTACGATTATCTTAATCCGGCGTCTATGAGAAATGATAGTTGGCCATGGAAATTTAATCCTTTTTATCAAAACATCAATGTTACTGCGGGTGGGAAAACAACTACGGCTTTCAGGGGCGTCACGGCTGAAAAAGGAGGCCGCAGTATAGCATGGATGCACCCGACAGATTATGTGATGTTTGGAATCTGGGAAGACGACCCGAATGACATGCGTATATCGGAACATAACATCATACGCGATTTTAAAATAGATAATCCGGCCTCGCTTGCTTTCGGGAAATGGTTTGTTGCCGATGGATATTCAGGAAAAGCAACAGCTCGGCAATGGTTCCCGTTTGTGATGAAAAAAGTAATGGGTGATATTCCGGAGGATTACTGGCAGAGGGATGCGAATGGAAATCCTTTACTGACCGCATTCGGTGAACATTTGGTGACCAATAACGGGAACAGCACATTTCGCGACATGTACATGTTTCGTCTGGCAGAGACATATTTGTTACGCGCAGAAGCCTATGTCGGGAAGAATAACAAAGTGGCTGCCGCAGCCGACATCAATGTTATCCGGGCACGTGCAAATGCCAAACCGGCAGTATCCTCAGAAATGGATCTTGATTATATTCTCGACGAACGTTTACGGGAACTGTATTATGAAGAACCACGTATGCTGACGCTTTGCCGTACCGGAAAACTGGCAGAACGTAACCGAAAATATAATTATTCATATACCGACATAACTGGAACTTATGAGTGCGCAGGAACATCCATTCAAGATTACCATAACCTGTGGCCTATTCCTTATTCTGAAATAGAACGAAACACCGAAGCTGTTCTCGAACAAAATCCGGGATATAACTAATACTTTAATGGGAAGCTGATCTCAGATAGTTGGATCAGCTCCCCATTTTTTTGGATTGAAAAATATATTCCGGGCGAATAATTTCTTTTCACGGATTTGACTGGATATGTTTTTCCCCGTGGGAGTAAAGAATCCCTACTACCAAAGGCATAATCATACCCCGATTTTGCCAGAATTACTTGAAGAAACAAATATCAAGTCTGCTTGCGTGTAATGATCAGATGAACGAACTAACGTTTGACAAAAAAACAGGTAATGACAAAAAACTGTTCAGGATTTCTGTCATCAACCTAAAGAAGCCTCTTATTATAAAACAGCTCAAAAGCAGATTTTTACATAAAATAAAAATGGATAAATGGCTATTCCATACTGTTGAAAGTTAGGTTGAAAAACAAGTGTAATTATGGTATTTATAGATCGCAGATTGAAAATTTATGCGTAAAAATAATTTGAATAATTTTTTAAATCTCACTAAATGAAAACTATTGCACCAATAATTCTCTCTTTTCTGCTAAGTCATCTCATTTTGTCTTGTTCCTCACCGGAACACCAGGAGGTCAAGCTTTGGTATGATCAGCCTGCAGAAAAATGGGCCGACGCATTTCCGCTTGGTAATGGCCGGATGGCGGCCATGTGTTACGGCGGCACCGATACCAGCCGTTTTCAGCTGAATGAGGAAAGTTTATGGGCCGGAACCCAGATTAATCCGGTACCGGAAAACTATTTCAAAAACCTCAAAAAGATCCAAAAACTGGTTATGGCAGGAAAATTTGCCGAAGCCCATGATTTTGGTGTGGAAAAACTAACGGTTCGCCCTACATCTTTCAGGTCGTACGAACCCTTATGTGACCTCTTGGTTGATTTGGATTTGGCTGGCCCGGTTTCGAATTACCGGAGAGAACTGGATATGGTATCTGGAATTTCGCGTGTTGAGTATCTTTCCGGCGAAACAAAAATTACCCAGGAATCTTTTATTTCTGCAGAAGATGACGTACTGTGTGTCAGAATCACCTCTACAGGGGAAAAAAAACTGAATTTAGCGCTTGCACTGAGCCGATTTAAAGACGCATCGTTTTCAGTTTTCTCAGATGGAAGGATACATATGGATGGGCAGATTATCGATATTGAAGCGCCTGATGCCTTTGATGACAATGCGGGAGGTTCAGGTCCAGGCGGGAAACATATGCGCTTTGCCGGACGATTAGCCGTAAAGAGCAAGGGAGGACAGATAAATCCAGAAGGTCAGATCCTTAAAGTAAATGAAACCGATGATATTTTAGTGGTCTTTACAGCTACCACTGACTATAACCTACAGAAACTTAATTTTGATTCTTCACTGGATCCGGGAAAAAGGGCAGATAATATTCTAATGGCTGTTCAGGAAAGATCGTGGGATGAAATGAAAAGTGCACATGTTCGTGAGCATAGTACAGTTTTCAACAGGGTGAGTCTGGATCTCGGACCATCATCAAATGACACCATCCCTCTGGATAAACGACTTGCAGCATTTGGTGCAGGCGCCGAAGACAACAGCCTGATGATTAAACTGTTTCAGTTTGGCCGTTATCTATTGATGGGAAGTTCCCGAAATCCTGCCATACTTCCGGCCAATTTACAGGGCAAGTGGAATGAAAGGAAATGGGCACCCTGGGAAGCAGATTATCATCTCAATGTGAATCTGCAGATGAATTACTGGCCTTCGGATGTAACGAATCTTTCGGAGACCAACCGCCCGCTTATCAACTGGTTTACTGCACTTGCCGAACTGAGCAGACCACTGGCTAAGGAAATGTATGGTTCAGATGGCTGGTTTGCGTGTCTTGCCACCAATCCGCTTGGCCGGTTTACACCCTCTGCTTCAACTCCGGAATCCCAATTTATCAACGGCGTGCTTGATCCGCTGGCTGGTGCGTGGATGGTCATGAATCTTTGGGATCATTACGAATTCACAAGGGATCGTGATTTTTTAAAAAATGAATTGTTCCCATTACTGTCAGGAGCCAGCAAGTTTATCCTGGATGTACTGATCCTTGACCAAGAGGGCAGATTGCATTTTGTACCTTCAGCATCGCCCGAAAATGCATATATCGATCAGGAAACAGGAAGGCAAATCAGAATCACAGCCACTTCCACCTATCATCTCTCAGTGATCAAGGCGGTTTTTCAGGCCACACTTGAAGCGGCGAAAATTCTTGGGACAACAGAGCAAATCTGCGAGCAGATTGAAGCAGCGCAGCATTTACTCCCGGAATTTCCGGTGGATAAAAACGGAAGACTTATGGAATGGAAAGATGAAATGGTTGAAAACGAACCAGGACATCGCCATCTTTCACATTTACTGGGGTTACATCCATTTGCGCTATTTACTCCGGAAAAGTCAAATTTATATGAAGCAGCCCGCAAAAGCCTTGACTGGCGGCAGAAGAACGGACAGGGTAGTGGTGGCTGGGCCGCAGCACATGCCATGCTTATGTATGCCTGGTTGTACGATGGGGAAAAGGCAGTACAGTCGCTCAGGTCGTTGATTTCTTCGGGTATGGAAACCAACCTGCTAAATGCAAGAAGTATCTTTCAGATCGACGGCAACTTCGGGGCAACCGCTGGAATGGCAGAGATGTTGATCCAGAGCCACAGGAAAGATAACAACGGCAATTATATTGTCCATATTTTACCTGCGCTGCCTGATGCCTGGTCTTCAGGAAGAGTTAAAGGCCTGCGGGCAAGGGGCGGATTTTTTATGGATATCAGCTGGGATAACCAATTGCTAAAAACGGCTATGATCTCTTCTCCGAAAGGAGGAACATGCACGGTTCAATATAACGAAAAAACGTTGGAAGTAACCTTAAAACCGGGAGAATCACGTGATCTAAAAAAAATGATGTGATACAAGTAAATCAGAAAAAAATAAAACATGAAGAAATCATCCATTCCCATCGAGATATGGCATAAAACGCAATATGTGAGTATTTTACTATTCTTACTAAACACACACATTTTTGCCGGAACAAGATCCGGGATGGTTACAGATAAGGTAAACTGGAAGGAATTTCTATCTAGACACGATCTGATTTGGGAGAGGATACCCGATGATTATTTTACTGCGCCATTTCTGGGGAATGGATTGTTGGGTGCTTTACTTTATGCCCCGGAAGGTGAGAAACTCAGGTTGGACATCGGCAGAGCGGATGTGGTGGAACACCGGAATTCCGATGCCAATAGTATTGTGGATAACGGACGTCTTCCCATCGGCCATTTCACGCTGGAAATGAATTATCCCTTTTCGGATGCAACCGGTCGCCTTGATCTATACAATGCCGAAACCGGACTGAATATTACTATCCCCGAAAAAGGTGACATGACACTTAAAACGCTTATTTTTCGCGATTATGATGCCATTATGGTCGAAATGGAAGTTCCTCAGGGACTTCAGTGCTACTGGATGTATCATCCCGATGCATCCATTGTATTCCGGAATCCAAAGGTGGGGAAACGCTACCTAAATCCATTACCTGAATGGTCGTTTGTCGATGAGATTCATGTTTGCACCCAGGAAAGGGATGCTGGCGGTAGCTATACCATTGCCTGGAAGATTACAAAAATTACCGGTGGAAAAACTAGATTGTTTGTGACCATTCAGGACAGCTATCCCGGAAAAGAATCGGCAAAACTGGCAGTGGAGAAGATCAGGGAGATCTCAATTCCAGAAAAAACGGATAAGGAAATTAAAAAACACCGTGCATGGTGGAATAATTTTTACACCCGTAGTTTTATATCGATACCGCATACAAGAATGGAAAGTATATATTGGATTCAGCAGTATAAATTTGCAAGTATGATGCGAAAAGGAGGTCCGCTTTGTGATTTAATGGGACCGTGGTATAAACAAACAAGCTGGCCTGGCATCTGGTGGAACCTGAATACTCAAATGCTATACAGCTCTTTGCACATTTCCAATCAACTGGAACTGGCTTCCACATTGCCCGATTATCTGGTTAAAATGAACGACAAACTAATTGCTGCCGTTCCTGAAAAATGGCAATACAATTCGGCCGGGATTTCTCGTTGCACCGGGCCAAACATGGACGAAAGCATCCTTACGTGGCCGTCTCCCAAAGCCCCCGAACGCTCAAACTTGACTTATTTGTGCTACTATTTGTGGGAATATTATAGGGTCTCAATGGATGAAGACTATTTAAAAAATCATTTCTTCCCGCTTTTACGACGTTCTGTAAATTTGATGTTACACGAGGTATATACTGATGAAAACGGAATTGTACATACACCTACGGGCATTCTCCTGAATCAACTGAAGCT
>CAYWTT010000124.1:0-8852 GCA_964461245.1 uncultured Prolixibacteraceae bacterium
AACGCAACATTTGTTGTATTGACTGCACCTGTTGATTTAACAATCCCATCGACAACAATACCATTCTCCCTGTCTAATGTTTTTGCTGAGGTACCTGCATAACGTGCATATACATCCGTAAAAGAGATGAAGTCGCCCCCCCACTTTACATCGACCAATGCACGAAGGTTAAAGCTTTTCCATCTCAAGCTACTTACAAACGAACCAGTCCAGTCAGGAGAAATATTCCCCACAATCTTCAGGGGATCTTTAATGGGCATCCCATTATCACCAATCAGTTTGTTTCCATTTTCATCACGGGAATAAGCATCTCCAACGATCTCACCAAACTGATGACCAGGCATGCAGCGGACATAAACATTACGGGTGGAACCCATATCCCTGTAGTTCACCCCTTCAACCAATTCCACACATTCTGACCTGTTCCTGCCCCAGTTTAACGTATTTGTCCATCCCCAGTTTTTCGTTTGAACAGGAGTTCCTGTCAATGTAACCTCCCAACCTTTGGATACCACTTTCCCTGCATTAATTAAAGCTGTTTTGTAACCGGAAGAAAGAGCAGTCTGAACCGACAAAATCTGGTTAGTGGTCTGAGCATCATAGTAAGTAACATCCATTCCCAAACGGTTATCGAATACGCGTATTTCCACACCCCCTTCTGTTGACTCCATCATTTGTGGTTTCAGGTTCGTAATAGGATAAGATGAATTCGGAGTGGCCTCTGTCCCGTAATTAGGGATGCTTCCAATACTGTACTCATTTTTCAATTGATAAGGACTAGTTGCACTCCCAACCCGGGCCCATGACACACGCCCCTTCAAAAAAGAGATCTGTTCAGGTAATTTAAACATCTCGGAAAATATTCCGGACATACTCACGGATGGGTAGAAATAGGACCAGCTATCTTTTGGCAAAGTAGAAGACCAGTCGTTTCTGCCGGTTAATTCAAGGTATACATAATCCCGAAAACCGAAACTGGCATTTCCCAATACAGAGTTAAGCCGTTGCGTGGAAAAGGATTCCGATGCAGTTATATTTTGGGCACTGTTCCTCAGAATGGCTAATCCCGGAATCGTAAAACCACCTACCGTTTTAGCACTTAGTCCTGCTCCCTTTGGTTGATAACGAGCTACGCCTCCATTGGCTATGACATTGAAATCATGATACCGTTTACTGAAGTTCAGCATTAAATCCATATTCACATCCTGGCTCCAGGATTGATCGGTTGAATAATACTGATCATAAATGGCGCGGGTAGCAAGGGTGAGGGTCGTCTGGTCTGAGGATGTTAAAACATTATAGTCGATTGAAGCACGGCCTGTTAAATGCAAATAGTCGGTGAATTTGACAATCGCTTCTGCACGTCCGATAAAACGGTTTCTTATACTCTGCGTATCATTCCCTTTTGTAACATATAAAAAGGGATTTGCCCGGTTAGCGCTCGAGATATAATTTACCGCATATCCAGTTAATGGATCAACCAAATTCGCCAAATCATCCAGATTTATATTATTGGGCATCATAACCAGCCATTTCATAGCGCCCTTATCTCCTATTGACATAATATTATTTCTGGTCGCTCGAAGAATATTCACCCCTACATTCACGTCCAAAAATTTGCTGCTGAAGTTTGTATTTGAATTGATATTGGCACGATTATATTCGTGACGGGGGGTAATACCGGTATTTCTGGAATCAGTAACAGAGATAATGGATTTCAGTTTCTTTGTACCTCCGCTAACTGAAATTGTATTATTGAACATGTGCCCTGTCCTGTAAAACTGATTCAGAAAATTTCCCTGTGAGGAATAAACCGCTTCTGTATTTTCAACGTCTTTCCAATATTTATTGCGCCAATGCTGGACAACGGATCCATCCAACTTACCACCCCAGGAAAATTGTGAGGTTACATTGAAAACACCTTTCGTTCCTTGTCCATATTGATATTGGAATTCATACTGGTCGTATGGCTCTTCCCATGTGTAGGTACCGCTGTATTCGACGGCCAATTCTTCAGAACTTCCCCTTTTCGTAGTGACCACAATTACTCCGTTTTTCGCACGGGAACCATATAATGCAGAAGCATTTGCACCTTTCAACACTGAAAGAGATTCGACATTATCCAGGTTAATGTCATTGATTCCTCCACCGGCATCAGAACCTCCGGTCCATGAAGAACCACCTGTCGTGTTTCCTGAGACCGGCATTCCATCTATAACCCAAAGTGGGGAGCCGGCAGACAATCCGGTCTGACCACGAAGGACAATACGGGTAGAACCACCAGGACCTGTTGCATTTGCAGATATCTGCGCGCCGGCCACTTCTCCCTGCAATGCTTGTGCAATAGAGGTTATCGGCTTATTGAGACTTTCTCCTTTCACTTCCTGCATGGCAAAACCCAGGGCTTTCTTTTCTCTTTTCATCCCCAAAGCAGTAACCACCACTTCATTGATCGCCTGATTATCCATTTCCAGGGTTATGTCAATCACAGACTTTGAACCAACCGGAATTGTCAGGCTCTTCATTCCAATAAATGAAATTTGCAGATTTGCATTTTCAGGAATATGTGAAAGGGAATATTTACCCTTGGCATCAGTAATGGTACCGTTGGTGCTGCCTTTCACAACCACGGTAACACCCGGGATCGGGGTACCTGCGATGTCGGTAACTTTGCCCGAAATTACATGATCCTGCGGCTGGACTGTCGCAATGTCGCTTTTTTCAGGGACCGTTAAGACAATAAACCGGTCTTTCACCGTATAACCTACACCCGTTTCGGCAAATATCTGTTTTAGAACTTCCTCAATGTTGGCATTCTTAACGTTAACCGATACCAACCTGTTCACGTCAATCACATTGCTGCTGTACATAAATTGAAATTCGCTCTGGTCTTCGATTTTCGACAGAACTTCACGAACGGTTGCTTTATCCATGTTAAGATTCAGCATTTTCGTTTGCGAATATGAATTGTCCGCAAAAACTGCAAGCATAGAGATCAACATCAAAAAAACAGTAAGCTTCATAATCCTGAATAATTTTCCCCCTCCCGGAAGTTTTGCATTCCAGGATAATTCCATAATTTTTTTCATAAATTTGTATTGATAAGTTTAAAATTATCCTGTTTGACCGACAGGATGTTGTTTATCTCTTCAGGGAAGTGTTCGCCGCATTTCCCTGTTGTTTTTTGGTTAGTTCACATTTCCTGTTTCATTCCATAGGCATTTCATTATATAAGTAAAAGTTCGTTCTATGATCGTTTCTTTATAACAATTCTTTGTTTGGAATAGGTTCCGTCAGATAACTTTATCCGAGGCAGAATTTTATAAGTAATCGGAGTAGCGATAGACATCAGGTCAAGAATCTGATAAAGCGGATCATCAATAATCGTGACTGTATACTTATAACCTTTGACCTCATCCCTTACCTCAAAATCCACATTGAAAACCCTGCTCAACTGTTCAGCCACCTCCAGTAAAGGCGTGTCATCGAAGATCAGCTTCCCTTCAGTCCAGGAAATATACTTTTCAATAGGCCCTTCCGTGCAGGTAACTGAACCTGTTTGTATGTTATAGTCGGCGTGTAGTCCCGGCTGCATGGTTCCAAGAGACTTGATCATTCCCCCTTTTTCAACCTCTTCCAGAATCACCTTTCCGGAAACCAGCGTGGTTTCTATATGGTCATTGTCAGGATAGGCCAAAACGTTGAAAGTAGTTCCGACTGCTTTAATGTTCAGGTTTTTGGCTTTTACGATAAATGGCTTTTCAGGATTATGGGCAACTTTAAAAAAACCTTCTCCGGAAAGTGTAACTCCCCGGGAATTTCCAGAAAAGAAATGTGGATATTTGATCTTACTGCCATAATTCAAATGAACTTCAGAGCCATCGGATAATTGTACAATGGTTTTAGATCCTGCCGGAGCCATTACTTCAAGTGAGTCGGTTGCAAGATGGGCATATCCGGCATACTCAACCTTCTTTTCAGAAAGCGTGTAAAATAAAAAGGCAAGCACAGGGATCAGCATAACGGCTGCTGCTCTGGTTGCCCAGGTGAGCAAGATATGCAGGTTTACCGTTTTTCCAGCTTCAGCCTCATTTGATTTGTTCCTGTCAATTCTTTCCTTGACTTTTTCAAAAATTGCAGCGAAATTCCCATCATCCTCCGTAATGTCTGATTCCTGATATGAATTCCAGGTTTCAAGACTCCACCTCTTAACCTCTTCATCTAAGGCGCTTTTCCTTACCCAATCAAGTACTTCGCTCAATTCTGATTCGGTACAATGATTGTTTAAGTACTTTATGAGAATTTCCTTTTCCATTTTTTGTCCTTGATATGCCTCCCTGGATCAGGGAGGCATATGTTTAACCTACTTAACTAACCATTTCACTTTTCTAAATTAAAAGCTTTGATCAGTAATACGCTTAACCGGACAAATGGGAGTATATAAAAACGTGATTTTTTAATAAAAAAACCATAAAATGAATAACACATTAATTATCTGATCTTTATCAAGCCTGGATTTTAAGTAAGCAAGCGTGTTGGCCACATGTTTTTTTACCGTATTGACCGAAATATTCAGTTTTGTGGCAATTTCATCGTGCGATAATCCTTCTTCCCGGCTTAACAGAAAGACTTCTTTCTGACGGGGAGTCAGCTCATTCAAAAGAGATTTCACCCTGCCGTTCAATTCATTGAAGTGAATTTCATCAATTAAATCAGGTGCTTCATTTAAATGCTGCAATGATTTCAGGTGCTCTACATATTTAATTTCACTGGCTTTTTTCCGCAGCATGCTGATCGTGGCATTGTAAGCCACCGTGAACAGAAACGATTCAAATGAAGAATAGGTGTCAATCTTAAAACGGGATTCCCAGATTCTCACAAAAACTTCCTGCACGATTTCTTCAGCTTCTTCTTTCTGCTTAATGAATTTCAGGACAAACCAATATAATTTTTTACAGTATCTCTCATAGATATGGTAAAAAGCCACCCGATCATCCTTTTGAATGAGCAGAATAAGTTCCTGGTCTGACCTTGGATTTTTCAAAACGATCAAAGAAATATGCAAATATAGGACTTTGGATAAAAGAAATATTACCTGCCTGTTCGTTAAATTTTAAAGTAAAATTTCTTTCAGGAGGATTAAAAATGCCTCATTCAGGTCTGCAATCCTTTCCGGGAATGGGTGCCTTCCTCGTCTTCATTCCCGCACTGGTACTTTAATCAGTTGTATACCAAAAATCTTTACATAATCATTTTTATTCTCGGGATCTTCATTTTTAATCTATTTTTGCGGATCATTGAAAACAGAATGCAGAAATTATGACCCTTATAAAAAGGTATTTTTCAGGTTATCATGAGCCAGGGGGCATTGGTGAGGTGCTGGCACTGGCCCTTCCCATGGTCATTTCCACTGCATGCGATGGGATTATGACCTTTACCGACCGTTTGTTCCTGTCGCGCGTGGGATCAGAACAGATGAATGCAGCCATGGGAGGTGGTGTGACCATGCAGATGATGATGTTCTTTTTTATCGGACTTACCGGTTATTCAACTGCTTTGGTAGCCCAGTATTTCGGGGCCGGTGAACGAAAAAACACCACAAAAGCCGCTTTTCAGGCCATTATCGTCAGTATGTTGGCCTGGCCGGTAATTTTGCTGATCAAACCGCTTGCTGCAGTGTATTTCGGGTTTATGAAATTCCCCGAATCGCAGCTGGGTTACCAAATTGAATACCTGAACATTCTGGCATGGGGGTCCCTCTTCAGCATGATGCGCTATACCCTGGGATGTTATTTTACAGGCATCGGAAAAACGAAAATCGTGATGAACGCCACACTGGTAGCCATGTTTATCAACGTGGTACTGGATTATGTCCTGATTTACGGTAAAATGGGTTTCCCGGCAATGGGAGTGCGGGGAGCTGCCATTGCCACGGTTTCAGGCAGTGTCGCAGCCACATTGATCCTTTCGGTGATGTATCTCGGGAAAGCAAATCGTGTGGGATTTGGTGTGATGAAATCATTCCGTTTCAACTACCCGATCATGAAAAAACTGATTTACTATGGATCGCCGGCAGGTTTTGAGATGTTTCTGAACTTTCTGGCTTTCACGACCATGATTGCGATTTTTCATTCTCAGGGAGACGCAGTCGCCACAGCCACCACCATCATGTTTAACTGGGATCTTGTTTCGTTCATACCGCTGCTGGGTATTGAAATTGCAGTTACCAGTCTGGCCGGCCGGTACATGGGTGCAGGCAAACCCGAAACCGCGCGTCATACCGCAATTTCAGCCATTAAGACCGGGATCTTTTATTCGGTGGTCATTCTGGCGCTTTTCATTTTTATCCCCGAACAACTGGTCCGGGTTTTTCATCCCGCTGAACAATCCGCTGTTTTCGACGAAGCGGTGCCAATCGCGGTGGCCATGGTCAGGATTGCGGCCCTGTACGTTTTGGTTGAAGCAGTGGCTGTCGCATTGGTGGGTACTTTACGCGGGGCCGGTGACACTCATTTTACCATGATCGTTTCGGTCACCGCGCACTGGATGTTCGTCCCCCTTCTATACATTTCCTTTCATGTGCTGAGATTTTCAGTTCCGTTCAGCTGGTTCCTGCTGGTGGTTTTCTATATCCTTTTCTCTTCTATTCTGGCGATCAGGTTTCAAAATGGGAAATGGAAGAAGATCAAGGTAATCCATTCCTGAAGAGGGATTTATTATCGATTCCTCATCTCCAAAAAGTTATTTCAATCCCTGAATCTCTTAGGCGGCCGGGATCCGAATCACTGAAAACAATAAAATCACATTTTCAGAGTGGATTCAAAAAAATTCAACTTCATTGGACTAATTGCCCGAAATACTACCTTCAATCACATCGGATTGAAGGGTAAAAATCAGTTTGTTGTTTTTTACGCGGCAAGGTTGATCTTTGCCATTGATTTTAATTTTTCCGGAAGGATTTTTAAAAGGCACAACAATCCGGGCCCGGGTATTTTCGGGGATGTCGATTGAGAAAGTCACCCCATCATCCAATTTTTCCCATTTTATATGAACAGGCCCGTGAACGGTAACGACAGTCCCTTCAGCCTTTTTCAGATCTCCCAGTTGCGGACTGATTTCGATAACTTTCGACGATACAGGCAACTTCTCGGAAATGCCAAGGACTTTTGTACTCAGGAAATAAGCCGGTACGGCGCCCATGTTGTGGCATAAATCCCCACCGCCAAATCCTTCCCACAAAGTTCCGGCCACCGTGTCGTTCATCATTTGAGCCCACCTTTTACGGATATAAGATAACGCCTCGACATCCCTGCCGTCTTTATACAACTCCTCCAATAACCAGAAAGAGGTATATGGCGAATTGATTCCTTCAGTTTTTAGATCATGGTCGAAAAAAGTGTCGGGGATAACCCCGCCCTGAGGATAACTTTTTCCCCTGCCGGGATAATGAGCGAACAAATATTCTCTCACCCGGCTGATGCGGTTTTCAGGGACAATTCCCCGGTTAAGGGCCATCAGTGCGGCATGGGCTGTGGGCATCATCTGCCTTCCCTGGTATAGACCCGAAGAATAAGTTTGCTTTGAAGGGATCCACAATCGGGCATTATAGTTCTCAGACAATTCAGCAGCCAGCCTTTTGTAATTTTTTTCAGTTTTTGTATCGCCGATTTGCCGGGATAGAAAGGCGGCATCGCAAAAAGCTTTGTACACATAGGCATTAAGTGTGGCACCTTCGCAACGGCAATAAGCCAGCGGATTATCGATAAAGGTAAATTCCCTGCCAAACACCAGCCCATTTGAGGTGGTATGCTCCTCGAACCATTTCATCTGCCTTTTCAGAGGCCCCCAAAGTTCACGCACCAAAGCCGTATTCCCGGAGTGTTCATAAACTTCGCGCAGAGCCTGAACCCAAAGGCAGGAATAATCCTCTATATAGGCATGAATATCGAAGCGGTCGGAAGGATGGTGGGCTTTCATCATTCCGCTGTCGTTCTGGCTTTGGGCAATGTGCCTGAGCATGGAAATAATTAATCCGTCATCGCTCCGGGGAATAGCGGAACTGCCGGCAATGGCAAAAATTGTGCGACTGAGCGGGTACTCGACAATGGCCCCATCACCCATCCATTCCACTTTTTCACGCAAAGCGCAATCCATATATCCGTCTTCGCAATTCAGCCTTAGAGTCAGGGCCGATCGTTTCCAAAGATCATTCAGAAAAGGGTCGCTGCATTCAAATCTGCCGGTTTCAAGATACGGGTAAAGGCGGCTGATCAGTTTAACCCGTTTTAAAAGGACATCATATGGCGAGCCTTCATTCCCATTAAGAACTTTGATTTTCAGGTATCTGAAACCATAGGAATCTGTCGGAACATAGGTTTGTTCACCCCTGCGTGCAATGTATATGCATTCTGTGCTATATGATTCCCCTACCTGCATACTGTCCCCTTTGTAACCCAACTCGAATTGTATCTTTACCCCTTCACCCGCTTCAAAATGAATTACCGGATAGCCCTGGAGCATTTCGTCAGCTTTAATCATATACGATTGCCCTGATTTCAGTTTCAGCGGGAGGAGAGAATGATTCAACGGCTTCCAGCTTATTTCTTTTTCGTCAAGCAACGGAATAGCCCGTGGTAAGAATGGGCCCCATTTTTCTCCATCCACTGCGACAGCAGCTTTCCATCCTGCATCGTTGTATTCAGGCTGACTCCAGTCGCCGTCATCGATCCGGGCGTCGATCCGGTCGCATACAACTCCCCAGTTTTGTACCGGCGGGAGGAAGCGGGTTTGGTTGGTCCATTTCCAGGAATCATCACTCCAAATAGTACGGGTAACTCCATCACTCCCCCTGA
>CAYWTT010000125.1:0-8815 GCA_964461245.1 uncultured Prolixibacteraceae bacterium
TTATCAGTGGCACTATTGCTATGGATCTTCAAAGCAAACAACTGGTAAAAACCACCACACGGGAGTTGAATGTCAAAGGGGACAAGCTTCAATACCCATTTCCGGCCCACTCTTATACCATGATTATTATTCCTTTGAAAATCAATTAAATAAACTTATTTGAACCGAATGAAACCATACTTGTACTTCATCACTTTTGTAGCTGCCCTGGGTAGTTTGCTGTTTGGTTTTGAGACAGGAGTGATTAACGGCACGATTTTTTACGTGGCCCAATATTTTGGTCTTTCCCCAGCCATGAAAGGATTTGTGGTGAGTGTAGCACTGATAGGATGCGTGATTGGCGCCCTATTCATCGGCAAACCCGCTGACCTGTACGGACGCAGGTACATCCTTCGTTACATGGCTTTGTTCTTCCTGGTATCCATGCTGATGACCGGATTGGCCACCAATCTATGGGTATTTATCGCAGGCCGCTTTATCGGGGGGCTTGCAGTGGGAGGTGCTTCGGTGGTTACTCCCATGTATATATCGGAAGTTTCACCTCCCCGCCTGCGAGGGAGGTTGGTGGCTACCGCACAGTTTGCCATTGTGCTGGGAATTCTGGTCTCCTTTTTTTCCAATTTTATTATCGACAGTATAGGAGATACCGAAAATAAATGGAGATGGATGTTCTTATTTGGTGTGATCCCTTCAGTCATATTCTTTGTCCTTCTGTTTTTTGTTCAGCGTAGTCCCAGGTGGCTGGTTAAAACCGGTCGCATCGGGGAGGCGCGTGAATCGCTATTGCGGGTTAACAATATACAGGATGCCGATGGACTGATCAGGGAGATCCAGGACTCCCTGGATAACGAGGTGCTCACCCATTATTCGGTGTTGTTCAGGAAACCCTACCTGAAGCTCGTGCTTATTGGCATAGGCGTCGGAATGTTTAATCAGTTGTCGGGGATCAATATCGTCAATTACTATTCGACCGATATTTTCAGGGAAGCCGGATTTAGCGGTGAGTCGGCCTTCTATCAGACGGTGTTCATCGGTATTACCAATCTTGTTTTCACCATAGTGGGAATGTCCCTGATTGACCGGTTTGGCAGAAAGTTCCTGCTGTATGCAGGGGGATTGGGGATGCCGGTATTCCTGGGATTGTTCAGCTGGGCCTATTTATCCGGGAATACCAGTGGTTATATCCTCCTGATATCCATGCTGGGTTTTATTGCATTTTTTGCTGCTTCTCAGGGAACAGTCATCTGGGTGATCCTTTCCGAAATGTTCCCCAACAATATCCGGGCCCGGGGTTCGGCCATCGGTTCGTTTTCACATTGGTTTTTCAATGCCCTGAATTCATGGGTGTTCCCGGTTGTGGTGGCCTCCATCGGCACAGGATATGCATTCCTCTTTTTCTGCGTGGCCACCATTTTAAGTCTGGTGTTTTACCGCTTTGCACTGATTGAAACCAAAGGGAAATCCCTGGAGGAAATCGAACACATGGTGTTGGGTGATAAAAAATCCTTGAGAAAAGAGGAAGTTTTGGCTGACGTTATGATTGATTAAATATACTGTGAAAGGCATCATCTTTAATATTGAAGAATTTGCCGTACATGACGGGCCGGGGATACGGAAGCTGGTCTTTTTCAAGGGGTGTCCGTTGAAATGTTCCTGGTGCCATAATCCGGAAGGCATCTCCTTCCACAGGGAGATCATGGTCAGCCGGGCGTCCTGTATTGATTGCGGCAGATGCAGGGAGATATGCACGCAGAAAGAGTGTGTCTTATGCGGAAAATGTGTGGATGTTTGCCCGCTGCAGTTGCGCAGAATAACGGGTCAGGAGGTCCGGTCGGAAGATTTGGCTCAAACGCTTTTACAGGGGAAGGAGGTAATGATTCAAAGTGGCGGAGGAATCACCATCTCGGGAGGAGAACCCCTTGCCCAACCTGAATTTCTGTTTGATCTGATGGAAAGGTTGAAGCCGCTCAGTGTGGCTGTGGAAACATCAGGCTATGCCAAACCGGCCATTTTCCAAAAAGTGATTTCTAAAGCCAATTTGATTCTGATGGACATCAAGCATACCGATCCTGAAATCCACAAAAGATATACCGGTGTCGACAATCGCCTGATCCTGGAGAATCTGAAACTCCTGTGCAGCTCGGATACCGGTTTTTATATCCGGATCCCCCTGATCCCCGGAGTGAACGATACACGGGAGAATATCGAAAAAACAGCCCACCTTATCCGGAGTGCCCGCCACCTGCAACGGGTGGAACTGCTCCCTTATCATCTGACCGCCGGTGCAAAATACCCCATGGTAAACCGGCGTTTTGAGCCCGGATTTGAACCCGGCCAAAAAGTAAATATCTGGAAAGATATATTTGAAAAACATCATATCAAAGTTACTGTATTATGAATCAAAGAATTAAAGCTCTCCTGGATGATGTATTCCTGAAAAAACACCATGCATACCGGCAAAATATTTCCCGGGATATACTGCAAAATTTCACCCTGTCCTTAATGGAACAGAGGAAAGACGATCTGCAAAGAGCCCAGGATAGATTCCACTGGGTCTTGGAACAGGAGACTCCGGTGATTCTTCCGGGTGAAAAAATCGTTCTGATGCGGACAGTGCCGCAAATCCCGGAGATCTTTACGAAAGAAGAATGGGAGGAGATCAAAAAACACCATTTTGTCCACGAGCTGGGGCGCGTCTTTAATCTCAGTTCAAATTTCGGGTATACCATAGAAGTAGGACTGGAACAGAGAAGAAAGGAAATTCTGCAGGCGCTTGATGTTCACACTGCCAGTCAAAATGAACAGGGAATCAGATTTTTACAAGCTGCTATTCAGGCGGTCGATGATGTTGAAAACCTTACTGACCGTTATGCTTTGCATGCATTGGAATCGGGAAGGGAAGACGTGTATGCTGTTCTTCAGAGGATACCCCGGCAAGGTGCCACATCCTTTCATGAAGCGTTGCAGTTTTTCAGAATTCTTCATTATGCATTGTGGGCTTCGGGAAATTATCACAATACCGTCGGAAGATTTGATCAGTACATGTTCAAATACCTGCAAAAGGACCTCGATTCCGGTGTGCTGGATTATGATTCGGCATTTGAACTGCTGGAAGAATTCTTTATTTCATTTAACAAGGACAGCGATCTTTATCCCGGAATGCAACAGGGCGACAACGGTCAGAGCATGGTGCTGGGCGGAACCGATGAAAACGGAGGAGAGGCATTTAACCTGCTGTCGGAAATGTGCCTGAAAGCCAGTCTTGAGCTTAAACTGATCGATCCTAAAATAAACCTTCGGGTAACCCGGAATACGCCGATTGAAATATATGATCTGGGAACCGAACTTACCAGTCAGGGATTGGGATTTCCGCAGTACTCAAACGATGAGATCGTCATTCCTGGGCTGGTATCGAAGGGTTACGATCTGAAAGATGCCAGGGATTATGTGGTGGCTGCCTGCTGGGAGTTTATCATCCCGGGATTTGGGACTGATATTCCCAATATTGGAGCTTTGTCATTTGCCAAAGTTGTCGATGAGGGAATCAGGAAATACCTGAAAACAAGCAGCAGTTTTGAAGATTTTATGAAGGGTATAAAGCAGGGAATAAAAGACGAGCTGCATTCAATGGTCCAGGGGTTTCGGGATATTTACATGGAACCGGCCCCATACCAATCGCTGTTGATAAATGAATGCGTTGAAAAAGCCACGGATGCCTCTTTTGGCGCCAAATACAACAATTACGGGATCCACGGAACCGGGATATCCACAGCCTCCGATTCGCTGGCTGCCATTAAAAAATATGTTTTCGATGAAGCGACTGTTGCCCCCGAAACTTTGGAGGCTGCTCTGGAGAATAATTTTGAAAGCGATTACAGCCTCTGGCATCAACTCAGGTACAATTCACCCAAAATGGGTAACGATGACGATTATGTGGACAGGATTGCGGTTGAGTTGCTGGATGCTTTTTCAGAATCGCTTTCAGGGCTGAGAAACGAAAGAGGAGGATGTTTCAGACCCGGATCGGGTAGTGCCATGTATTATTTATGGCATGTGAAAGAATTGGCGGCTTCGGCCGACGGCAGAAAAAAAGGGGAATCCCTTTCGGCCAATTTCTCACCTTCTCTGGATGTAAAGCTGAAAGGACCTGTGTCCATCATCAGGTCATTTTCCAAACCGGATATGAAGAAAATCATGAACGGGGGGCCGCTTACCCTTGAGTTGCATGACACCGTGTTCCGCAATCCGGAAAGCATACGTAAAGTTTCGTATCTGGTGAAATCGTACATGGATTTGGGTGGGCACCAGCTTCAGATCAATGCAGTGAACAGGGAACAGCTGCTCGCCGCCCAGAAAAACCCGGAGTCGTATAAAAATCTGATTGTCAGGGTATGGGGGTGGAGCGGGTATTTTACTGAATTGGATGAAGTATACCAGAATCATATTATTCAGCGGGTGGAACTGTCTGTTTAACCCAGGGAGCCTGATTGGGAAAGGAAGACAAACCGGATGAGGTAAGAATCTGGTTCATCCCATCCCTGATGGAGCTACCGCTGGTTTTTGAATCTGAATTCAGAGGGAGAAAAACCGGTTTTTTGTCTGAAAAGGCGGCAGAAATAGTCGGTTGTTTCGAATCCCAGGCTGTGGGCTATTCCCTTCAATGGTTGGCTGGAGGTGATCAGTAAATCTTTGGCTTTATTCACCCGAAGCTGAATTTGATATTGGGCAGGGGAAACCCCGGTATATTCCTTGAATTTTTTCCGGAAAAGGGAATACCCCATGTTGACACTTTCGGCTATTTCTTCCTGTGTGATGGAGTGATGCAGATTTTCCAGAATTTTAAGTTTGGCTTGTCTGATCCGGTTCTCAATGATCTTCCCCTCAAATGAATGATATTTCTTGGCAGCAAAAATCTGTCCCAGGATCTGGAGAAGGTTCCCTGAAGCAATATATTGAAATCCCGGCTTTTCTTCCTTAAGTAAATCAATGATCTTAAGGTAGTTGCCTGCCATGTCTTCCTGTATCCCCACCGTGATAACCGGATTTTCCGGATTCAGAAACTCTTTTGACCGATAATGCCTGATCAGATCGCCATTAAACTCAATCCAATACTCTTCCCAACCCGAGGAATTGTCGGGCTTGAATCTGTGCCAGATTCCAGGGAAAAGAATAAAAGTGTCCCCGGCATTGATCTTACGGGCTTCCGTGATCTCCGATTCAAAAATACCCCTCCCTTTGGTGATATATAATAGCTGGTAATCCGATAATCTTCTCCCTACAGACCAGTGAAAATAGTGGTGCGAAGGATCGTCCACCAGCGGATATTCCGTCTGCCGTCCAACGATAATATGTCCGGCTCCGGTGAGATAGATGCCCCACCGTTTATCTTCCTCTCCCACGGTGAGATATTTATAAAACCGCGTATCGCTAAATGTCATATTATTCAGTAATTATATCACTTTGTATGTTAATTTGTCCGGATATCCAGTTATTTTTATCATCAGGATTATTCATTTTCAAAATTATATGATTTTTATATCACCACAAATAAGTCACATATTTCATTTAGTTGATATAAAAGTCTGTGTCAGTTTATTGAAGATTTACCCTGGTCTGAAATTTTTGGTGGAATGAGTTTCAAGAGAAACAGGGTTATATTATACCTTTTAAACCGGACTTAAATGTATCGTTATGAGAACAAGAAGGGAATTTATCCGCAATGCTTCGATCGGAACGGTGGCGGTTTCATCCTTATACGGATTCAGTGCTTTTGCTAACGGAAAACCTGTCCCTTTTTCTGGGCCGGGGAAAGATGAGGTGCCTGTTCATTCAGAGGTTTTGGGTTCGGACTTTCCCGGATGGGAGATTTCCTTTGATGAAGAAAGCGCCAGTCTGTCTCTGAAAAATGGTCCGGTTTCCCTTTCAGGAAGGCTGCAGTTTACTTCCGGAACTGATCTGTGGACCATTGTTCCCTCCCGTGACGGAATAAAAACCCGGTATGCTTTTGTGGATTTAAAGGGTAATGTGCAGGGATATATGATTTTTCAGGTTCATCCTGAAACGACAAGCATCTGTTTTTTTCACCGCACAGCCCAGAATTTTAAAGGGAGACTGGTTTATTCGGGAACAGTGAACTTTTTTCCCGGAAGCTTTCCATGCCGGACGAGGGCTGGGAAGGGGGAAAGGGTTTTGCCGCTCAGTTGCGGATCGACTGATTCCTTGTTGAACGATTCTCTTTTTGATCCGGCTAACGACATTTTGTTGAAACTCGATGCATCAGATATGCAGCTTATACAGGAAGCCGGCGGAAGCTGTTCGTTCAAGATGTCAGGCAATATAGAAGAATCTGCGGAAGCCGCCTTCACTGTCGTTTTGCAAAAGAACTATTTCAAAACGCGGTATGTTCCCTATTATCATCCGCTGAACCGGGAGAGGTGCCCCAAAACTCCCACGGGGTGGATGTCGTGGAATACCTATTTTGATAAAGCCACGGCAGATGATAATCTGGATGAGGCGCGCATCGGGCAAAAGTATTTGCAGCCTTTCGGATGTGAATTCTGGTCGATAGAGTCGTGGCAGGAGAATTCGGATCATCTGCCGGTTAGTGATTTTCACAATATGGATCTTGAAACCAGCAGGAAGAAATTTCCCCGGGGGATGAAACGGCTGGCGGAGGATATCCGTAAACTGGGATTCCGGCCCGGATTATGGATGGCTCCTTTTGGCACCGGTAACAGAGAATTTTATGAGACTCACAAAAGCTGGTTCCTTCATGATGAAACAGGAAAGCCGGTATCTTCCTGGAACGGACGATTTACTCTCGACCCGACTGTCCCGGAAGCATTGGATCATCTGAGGAAAATATTCCGGACTGCATCACGCGAGTGGGGGTATCAGTTTTTCAAAATTGACGGCATGTCGGGCCGGTCGCACGGCTACTGCGCCCATTTATACGAACGTCCCGAAATCCGCAAACAGTTCAAGGATCCATACTGCCCCAATCCATTTGAGCTCTGCGTGAAAACTTTCAGGGAAGGGATCGGCGAAGACCGCGTTTTTCTGGCCTGCCAGGGGCATTCAAGCGGACCGGAAGCCCTGTATGCGGATGCTTCCCGGCTTGGAGCAGACATTGTGCATCCCAATGAACCGGCCAGGTGGAACAATGTGTATAACCAGGGGCGCTGTACCTTAAACCAGATTTTCACCCACAATATTGTCATGATTGCCGATCCGGATACGCTGCTGGTTCATGACTTACCGCTGGAAGAGGCCAGAGTTTCGGCTACAGTGGTGGCTTTGCCAGGCCAGCTGACTTTCTTTGGGGACAAACTGGCCGGACTGACCGGGGATCAGATGAAAATTCTCCAGCAAACCCTTCCCGTGGCCCCGGTGCGTCCGGTGAACCTCTATCCTTATTTTTCCATGTTGCCTGTCTGGAACCTTCAGGTAGAAAGCAAACTGCTGGGAGACTACAATGTGGTGGCTCTCTTCAATTGGAAAGATGAAGAGGATACCATCTCCTTCACTACAAGCGAGTTGGGAAAGCCATCCGGAGGGAAATATGTGATGTATGAATTCTGGACTCAAAAGAGCCATGGCATAACAGGAGACAGTTTCAGTACTGCAGTACCGGCCCACAGCGTCAGGCTGTTTTCCATGCATACCCTGAAAACGATTCCGCAATGGGTGAGCAGTGACCGGCATATTGCCCAGTTTGCCTGTGAGTTGAAAGAATATGGGTGGATTTCCGCGGAAAACAGGCTGGAGGGTAAAATTGAGCTGATCGGTACATTCCCCCTGACCATGAGACTGCATGTTCCGCCCGGCTTCACGTTGTCGGAGGCCGCATGCAAAGGAGCCCAATGTTTGGTCAGGGAAGAAGAAGACAGTATTCTGGCGGTTACTTTCCGTTCAGAAAAAACAGGTGATTTCAACTTCACCATTATATTCTGAAAGAGAGGAAATATAATAAAACGTTAAATATGCGAAGGAAGATTACTTATTTCTTCTTCTGATTTGTAGTTTTAGTGCTTAAAATGGCACAAATACTTTACCTTATTCTGAAAATGAATGCAGCTTACCGGGCAGATCTGCCGTTGTACAGAACACAAAGGGTAAAAAGGAGGAATTTGAAAACTAAACCAATTAATTAACGACAAATACTATGAAGAAACAGATTTTATGTATGGTAGCCGTATTTTTCGTTTTGAATATATGGGCACAAAAGTTTGATCAGCTGGCCAAAACTCCCCCCATGGGATGGAACAGCTGGAATAAATTCGGATGTGATGTAAGTGAAAAACTGATCATGGAGACGGCAGATGCCATGGCAGCCAGCGGGATGATGGATGCCGGGTATGAATATATTGTCATTGACGATTGCTGGCAGGTCAGCCGGGATGAAAATGGGGAGATAGTGGTGGACAAGGATCGTTTCCCCCACGGGATGAAGTACCTCGCAGATTATGTGCATTCCAAAGGTTTGAAGTTCGGAGTCTATTCCGACGCGGGGACCAAAACCTGCCAGGGACGTCCGGGGAGCCGCGGGCATGAGTACCAGGATGCCAGAACTTATGCCCGGTGGGGTGTTGATTACCTGAAATATGACTGGTGTAATTCCTCCACACAAGACGCAAAAGCTTCTTATATAACCATGAGGGATGCCCTTTTTACGGCAGGCAGGCCGATCGTGTTCAGCCTGTGTGAATGGGGAACGGCCAAACCCTGGGAATGGGCTAAGGAGGTAGGTCATTTATGGCGTTCGACGGGGGATATTGTCGACCGGTGGGATGCCATGATCGCTATTCTGGATAAG